>NZ_JBQZXC010000012.1:0-50419 GCF_053555815.1 Shigella sp. SIG6
AACAGGGCTAAGAATTCATCGGCGATGCTCTCTTCCAGTAACAAACGCGTTCCGGCGATGCACACCTGGCCCTGGTTGTAGAAGATGCCTGCGGCGGTGGCGCTTGCCGCTTTTTGCAGATCCGGACAATCGGCGAAAACGATGTTGGCGCTTTTGCCGCCCGCTTCCAGCCAGACACGTTTCATGTTGCTATCACCCGCGTCTTTCAGCAGTTGTTTACCCGTACGCGTGGAGCCGGTAAAGGCGATGGCATCAATATCGTTATGACGCGAAAGCGCCTGCCCCGCTTCATGACCAAAACCCGTCACCACGTTCAACACACCATCCGGCAAGCCTGCTTCTTTCGCCAGCCCCGCGAGACGAATCGCACTGAGCGGTGATTTTTCAGACGGTTTTAGAATCACGCTGTTTCCCGCCGCCAGCGCCGGGCCGAGTTTCCAGCAAGTCAGCAACAGCGGGAAGTTCCACGGCACGATGGCGGCAATCACGCCGACCGGTTCACGCACGATCATCGCCAGCTCATGGCTACTGGTGGTCGCCACTTCGCCATACACTTTGTCGATCGCTTCGGCGTACCAGCGAATGGCGCGCGCCGCGCCGGGAATATCATCACGCAGACTGTGACGAATCGGTTTGCCGGTGTCGAGAGTTTCCAGCAGTGCCAGCTCTTCGGCGTGGGCTTCCATTAAATCGGCGAGTTTATTCAGTACCGCTTTACGTTTAGCCGGAGAAGAGAGTGACCAGTCGCCGCGTTCAAATACGCCGCGTGCTGCGCTCACCGCACGGTCGATATCGACGCTCTTGCCGCGGGCAATTTTCGCCAGCGGTGCCTGGGTGACCGGATCAACGGTTTCAAAGGTTTCATTTTCCGCAGCAGCAGTATATTCACCGTTAATAAATAAGCGGTTTTCAATGGCGAGACTTAACGCTTTATCCTGCCAGTAAGCCAGATGATGAAAATTCATTATGACTCCTGTTTCACGTCTATCAGATATATGCAGTTTGTGAACGTCAGGGCGCAGAGATCCCCGGGCTGCATGCCCGTTTATTTCTGGCGACATTCTTTATGGATTGCCGGGCGCATTGCGCTTACCCGGCTTACAAAACAAAAAGATTAAAACGTGGTGGGCGTATGGGCGCTGATAATTCGGCAAATACCTGCCGACGTATTACTGAAACTGTGCGGGATGCCGGTATTAATGGCATAACTTTGCCCCGCGACGAGGTGGTAATCCTGACCATTAATCGTCAGAACAATTTCACCTTCCAGTACTGTGCCTATTTCCTCACCCTGATGCTTAATTCTTTCCCCAGTGGTTGTGCCCGGCTGGTACGTTTCAAAGATCATCGCCAGCGTGCGATTCGGGTTACCGTTATGAACCAGCTTCATTGACACACCCTGACTGCCCATCTCAATTAAGTCGTCCTGATTAATGACGACCTGCGGCTCATCAGGTTTTTCCGGCTCGGAAAAGAATTCCGAGAGTGACAGACCATACACCTTCAGCAGCTTTTGCAGCGTACTGATGGCAGGGCTGACTTTATCTTGTTCTATCGTACTGATAGCACTGTGAGTCAGCCCGGAGAGTTCGGCGGCACGACGTTGTGAAAGCCCCTGCTGCTGGCGGATTTCCGACAAGCGTTTTCCTGGCGCCAGTCCCTCATCACTCATATTTGCATTTCCTTAAACTGTAGTGGTCAGAGTCGCTGTTTTTCAGCGATATGGTGCTGCCAAGCGGTGATAAAGCCCTCGAACAATATACGCGAAAGCGCGTACTCGCTACTGTTCCATTCCGGGTGCCACTGTACGCCCAGCGCAAAAGGATGATTGATGACGCTAACCGCCTCAACTAAGCCATCCGGCGAGCGAGCTTCAACACGCAACCGTGGGCTAACGACCTTCGCCCCTTGTCCATGTAGAGAGTTTACCCAAAAGTTGCTACATTCAGGTAACAACGCAGACAGTAATCCCCCCTCTTCAACCTGAACTTCATGCGACGGTGCATATTGCTGTTCCACCGGCAGTTCGGGATCTTCCCGATGTTCCAGCAATTCAGGCTGTTCGCACAGCTTGCGATGCAACGAACCACCGGTTGCCACCACCAGTTCTTGTAAACCCCGGCAGATGGCGAAAATGGGGATGCGCCTTTCGAGTGCGGCATTAATTATCGCCATGCTCAGAAGATCACGCCCGGGATCGGCGTCAGGCTCATCGCCGTTTTCACCATATAGGTGCGGCTGCACATTGCTGGGACTACTAGGAAGATAAATGCCATCGAGTTTCGGCAAAAGTTGTTCAAGTAACGACGGTTCCGCCAGCGCATGTGGTAGCGCAATTGGCAAGCCGCCTGCGTGGATGATGGCATTCAGGTACTTTTCTTGCAGAGTCTGGGTCGCATGACCCTTAAGCCTGTTCCTGCACATTACGACACCGATAACCGGATTGTTCATTATATTTTCCATGCTCAATCTCACAAAGTGGACTAAATTATCGCCATTACTGCGCTTTAAATGACCTTTATGTTCAATATTTTTTCAATCTAGCAGTGGATTTTCATTTTTTCAAACTCAATTTAACATTTGATAAACATTTAGTTTGCATACAGATTCGAATGATGGTCATTATATTTTACGCTTTGATAACGAGCGGAAAACAAACCAAAGGCGAAGAATCATGGAAACCAATATCGTTGAAGTAGAGAACTTTGTTCAGCAGTCAGAAGAGAGGCGGGGTAGCGCCTTTACGCAGGAAGTGAAACGCTACCTGGAGCGCTACCCGAATACGCAATATGTTGATGTTTTACTTACTGATTTGAATGGTTGCTTCCGTGGAAAACGTATCCCTGTTTCAAGCCTGAAGAAGCTCGAGAAAGGGTGTTATTTCCCGGCCTCGGTATTTGCAATGGATATTCTGGGCAACGTAGTAGAAGAAGCAGGTCTGGGTCAGGAAATGGGCGAGCCGGATCGTACCTGTGTTCCTGTTCTCGGTTCCTTAACTCCTTCTGCCGCCGATCCAGAGTTTATCGGTCAGATGCTCCTGACCATGGTCGATGAAGATGGCGCTCCCTTTGACGTTGAGCCGCGGAACGTTCTTAACCGCCTGTGGCAGCAGCTGCGCCAGCGCGGATTGTTCCCGGTTGTAGCGGTAGAGCTGGAGTTCTATTTACTGGATCGCCAGCGCGGCGCTGAAGGGGATCTGCAACCGCCCTGCGCGCCTGGCACCGATGACCGCAATACACAAAGCCAGGTTTACTCCGTTGATAACCTCAACCACTTCGCCGACGTGCTCAATGATATTGATGAACTGGCGCAGTTGCAGCTGATTCCGGCAGATGGCGCGGTCGCTGAGGCCTCGCCGGGTCAGTTTGAAATCAACCTTTACCATACTGATAACGTGCTGGAAGCCTGCGATGATGCGCTGGCACTAAAACGCCTGGTGCGTCTGATGGCAGAAAAGCATAAGATGCACGCCACTTTTATGGCGAAGCCGTATGAAGAGCACGCGGGCAGCGGGATACATATCCATATCAGTATGCAAAATAATCGTGGCGAGAATGTGCTTTCTGACACAGAAGGCGAAGATTCGCCGCTGCTGAAAAAGATGCTCGCCGGGATGATTGACCTGATGCCGTCGTCGATGGCGTTGCTGGCACCAAACGTGAACTCGTATCGCCGCTTCCAGCCGGGAATGTATGTGCCGACGCAGGCGTCGTGGGGCCATAACAACCGCACCGTCGCCCTGCGTATTCCGTGCGGTGACCGTCATAATCACCGCGTGGAATATCACGTGGCGGGTGCCGATGCCAACCCATATCTGGTGATGGCAGCGATTTTTGCCGGTATTTTGCATGGCCTTGATAACGAGCTGCCGTTGCAGGAAGAAGTCGAAGGCAACGGGCTGGAACAGGAAGGCTTACCCTTCCCGATTCGCCAGAGCGATGCCCTGGGTGAGTTTATCGAGAATGATCACCTGCGCCGCTATTTAGGCGAACGGTTTTGCCATGTGTATCACGCCTGTAAAAATGATGAGCTGTTGCAGTTTGAGCGCCTCATCACAGAAACAGAAATTGAGTGGATGTTGAAAAACGCGTAATTCCCCTTGCGGGGTTGTTTCATCGGCCTGAGCGGAGCCAGGCCTGACATTTGCTGGTAATCCAGACATTTCCCGGATGTCGCGTTATGGAGCGCAGGCGGCAACGGGCTTCCGTTAACGATTAAGACTGTGACGAGGAAATGAGATGATGCCGATGATTAAATCCCCGCATGGCGAGGGAGGCTGCGTATGCGCCCCTCCTGCTACTGACTGGACTCCGCCCCCTTTGCTTCCCTTGCTAAACAGGTTTGATTTCAGGTCGACACGACCGCAAACCTTATTACGCAGGGGAGGCAGCAATTATGGCTATTAATTCACCACTGAATATTGCTGCGCAACCCGGCAAAACCCGTCTGCGAAAATCACTGAAATTGTGGCAGGTGGTAATGATGGGTCTGGCCTATCTCACGCCGATGACCGTATTTGATACTTTTGGTATTGTCTCCGGCATTAGCGACGGTCACGTTCCGGCGTCCTATTTGCTGGCGCTGGCGGGCGTGCTGTTTACCGCTATCAGCTACGGCAAACTGGTTCGCCAGTTTCCGGAGGCCGGTTCGGCCTATACCTACGCGCAAAAGTCGATTAACCCGCACGTCGGATTTATGGTCGGCTGGTCATCACTGCTGGATTATCTCTTTTTGCCAATGATCAACGTTTTGTTGGCGAAAATCTATCTCTCTGCCCTCTTCCCGGAAGTGCCGCCGTGGGTGTGGGTGGTAACCTTCGTCGCCATTTTAAGCGCCGCGAATCTGAAGAGCGTCAACCTGGTCGCTAACTTCAATACCCTGTTTGTACTGGTGCAAATCTCCATCATGGTGGTGTTTATCTTCCTGGTGGTTCAGGGACTGCATAAAGGAGAAGGCGTTGGCACCGTCTGGTCACTTCAGCCGTTTATCAGCGAGAACGCGCACCTGATCCCGATTATTACCGGTGCGACGATTGTCTGTTTCTCGTTCCTCGGTTTCGATGCGGTGACCACGCTTTCGGAAGAGACGCCGGACGCCGCACTGCCTGAAATTGCGCTGTACGTCGGCGGCAAGCTCTTTCAGTCGATTTTCCTCTGCACCACGTTTGTGAACACATTAGCGTCTGGCCTGGCTTCACATGCCAGCGTGTCGCGTCTGCTGTATGTGATGGGGCGTGACAATGTGTTTCCGGAGCGCGTGTTTGGCTATGTGCACCCAAAATGGCGGACTCCGGCACTCAACGTCATTATGGTCGGGATTGTCGCGCTGTCGCCGCTGTTCTTTGATTTAGTCACCGCGACAGCACTGATTAACTTCGGTGCTCTGGTGGCGTTTACCTTCGTGAATCTGTCGGTGTTTAATCATTTCTGGCGGCGTAAAGGAATGAATAAAAGCTGGAAGGATCACTTCCACTATTTGCTGATGCCGCTGGTTGGCGCGCTGACGGTGGGTGTACTGTGGGTTAACCTAGAGTCAACGTCACTGACACTCGGTCTGGTATGGGCTTCGTTAGGCGGCGCATATTTGTGGTATCTGATCCGCCGCTATCGCAAAGTGCCGCTGTACGAAGGTGACAGAACGCCGGTGAGCGAAACGTAATAGCCGGATGCGCGGCGCATTATCCTGCCTGAGGGTAACGCGCCGCGCCATTAACTATAAAAAGATGTATGACCCGGATCACGAGTGCTATCATCCGCCCTTATGCTTAGCGCATTAACCCCAGGGGCAAATAATGAACCACGATATCCCGCTAAAATATTTTGATATTGCCGATGAGTACGCGACCGAATGCGCAGAGCCTGTCGCAGAGGCTGAACGCACACCGCTGGCCCACTACTTCCAGTTACTGCTCACCCGTTTGATGAACAATGAAGAGATCAGCGAAGAAGCCCAACATGAAATGGCTGCTGAAGCGGGGATTAATCCCGTACGCATTGATGAGATCGCAGAGTTTTTGAATCAATGGGGTAATGAGTAATTATTTAATTGCAGACGATCGGTCAGTATCGTTGTCCGGATAAAGCGTTCACGCCGCATCCGGCTAACAATGACACGCACTGCAGCGTGCTTTAATGGGTTTCTCACGATCGTACCGCTCTGCTCCTCGCTAAGTTGTTCTGTGAGTTATAGTTATAGAGAAATCACGGGTACGAATGTTGAACAGATGGCGACGCCACCTGTTCAACGACCAACCACACGGCCCTCATTACGACCCCTGAACACAAACGGTAATGGCAAATGTCATTAAATATTAGTAAGATAGCCTCTTTACATAAAATCCCTTAATATTATGCGCCAGGTATTATCGTCTCTTTTGGTGATTGCTGGACTTGTGAGTGGTCAGGCAATCGCCGCGCCTGAATCCCCCCCGCATGCTGATATCCGCGACAGCGGTTTTGTCTATTGCGTCAGCGGGCAAGTCAACACCTTTAACCCATCCAAAGCGAGCAGTGGGTTAATTGTCGATACCCTTGCCGCCCAGTTTTATGATCGACTGCTGGATGTCGATCCCTATACCTATCGCCTGATGCCGGAACTTGCCGAAAGCTGGGAAGTACTCGACAACGGCGCGACCTATCGCTTCCACCTGCGTCGCGATGTTCCGTTTCAAAAAACCGACTGGTTTACTCCCACTCGTAAAATGAATGCCGACGATGTGGTGTTTACCTTCCAGCGAATTTTTGACCGCAACAACCCGTGGCATAACGTCAACGGCAGCAACTTCCCCTACTTCGACAGCCTGCAATTTGCCGATAACGTGAAAAGCGTCCGCAAACTGGATAATCATACCGTTGAGTTCCGACTCGCCCAGCCGGATGCTTCTTTTTTGTGGCACCTCGCAACCCATTATGCTTCGGTCATGTCGGCAGAATATGCCCGGAAGTTAGAGAAAGAAGATCGCCAGGAGCAACTCGACCGTCAACCGGTCGGCACCGGTCCGTATCAGTTGTCGGAATACCGCGCCGGGCAATTTATTCGCCTACAACGTCATGATGACTTCTGGCGCGGTAAACCGTTAATGCCGCAGGTAGTGGTGGATTTAGGCTCCGGCGGCACCGGACGTCTGTCGAAACTCCTGACCGGGGAATGCGACGTTCTGGCCTGGCCTGCTGCCAGCCAGCTATCCATTTTGCGTGACGACCCGCGCTTGCGTTTAACGCTGCGTCCTGGGATGAACGTCGCCTATCTGGCATTTAACACCGCCAAACCGCCGCTAAATAATCCCTCTGTCCGCCATGCACTGGCACTGGCGATTAATAACCAGCGCCTGATGCAATCCATCTATTATGGTACGGCTGAAACGGCGGCCTCTATTTTACCGCGCGCCTCGTGGGCCTATGACAACGAGGCTAAAATTACTGAATACAATCCGGCGAAATCGCGCGAACAGTTGAAGGCGTTGGGGCTGGAAAACTTAACGCTGAAACTGTGGGTGCCCACACGTTCGCAGGCGTGGAACCCCAGTCCACTGAAAACTGCCGAACTGATTCAGGCGGATATGGCGCAGGTTGGCGTAAAAGTGGTGATTGTGCCGGTAGAAGGTCGCTTTCAGGAGGCGCGGTTGATGGATATGAGCCATGATCTGACGTTATCCGGTTGGGCGACGGACAGTAACGACCCGGACAGTTTCTTCCGTCCGTTACTGAGCTGCGCGGCAATTCATTCACAGACCAACCTCGCCCACTGGTGCGATCCGAAATTCGACAGCGTGTTGCGTAAGGCGCTCTCCTCGCAGCAGCTGGCAGCGCGTATTGAAGCCTATGACGAAGCGCAGAGTATTCTGGCGCAGGAATTACCTATTCTGCCGCTGGCGTCGTCATTGCGTTTGCAGGCCTATCGGTACGATATCAAAGGTCTGGTACTTAGCCCGTTTGGTAACGCCTCCTTTGCTGGGGTGTATCGCGAGAAACAGGATGAGGTGAAAAAACCATGATTATCTTCACCTTACGCCACATTTTGTTATTGATTGTCACCTTGTTCCTGCTGACCTTCGTTGGCTTCAGCTTGAGCTATTTCACTCCACACGCGCCGTTACAAGGCGCGTCACTGTGGAATGCCTGGGTGTTCTGGTTTAATGGCCTGATCCACTGGGATTTTGGTGTTTCCAGCATTAACGGTCAACCAATTGCCGAACAGTTAAAAGAGGTCTTCCCGGCGACGATAGAACTGTGCATCCTCGCCTTCGGTTTTGCGCTGATTGTTGGCATCCCCGTGGGGATGATTGCCGGGATTACGCGCCATAAGTGGCAGGATAACTTGATCAACGCCATCGCCTTACTGGGCTTTTCAATCCCGGTGTTCTGGCTGGCGCTTCTGTTGACACTGTTTTGTTCACTCACGCTAGGTTGGTTGCCCGTTTCAGGGCGTTTCGATCTGCTCTACGAAGTGAAACCGATTACCGGTTTTGCGTTGATTGATGCCTGGCTTTCGGACTCACCATGGCGGGATGAAATGATCATGAGCGCAATCCGCCATATGATATTGCCCGTGATCACCCTGTCGGTTGCGCCAACAACTGAAGTGATCCGCCTGATGCGTATCAGCACTATTGAAGTGTATGACCAGAACTATGTAAAAGCGGCGGCGACCCGCGGTTTGTCGCGCTTTACTATTTTGCGTCGCCACGTTCTGCATAACGCGTTACCGCCGGTTATTCCTCGCCTGGGCTTACAGTTTTCCACCATGCTGACGCTGGCGATGATCACCGAAATGGTTTTTAGTTGGCCGGGTTTAGGGCGCTGGTTAATTAACGCCATCCGCCAGCAGGATTACGCAGCCATTTCCGCCGGAGTGATGGTGTGTGGCTCACTGGTCATTATTGTTAACGTGATTTCTGATATTTTGGGTGCCATGGCTAACCCTCTGAAACATAAGGAATGGTATGCCTTACGATAGCGTATACAGCGAAAAGCGCCCGCCGGGCACGCTGCGTACCGCCTGGCGCAAATTTTATAGTGACGCCTCTGCGATGGTCGGCCTGTACGGCTGCGCGGGACTGGCTGTACTGTGTATTTTTGGCGGCTGGTTTGCGCCTTACGGCATCGACCAGCAATTTCTCGGTTATCAATTATTGCCGCCATCATGGTCGCGCTATGGCGAAGTTTCTTTCTTCCTGGGGACTGACGACCTCGGACGTGATGTTTTAAGCCGTTTACTGAGCGGAGCTGCGCCAACCGTGGGTGGCGCATTTGTGGTGACGCTTGCCGCGACGATCTGTGGCCTGGTACTGGGCACCTTCGCCGGGGCGACACACGGCCTCCGCTCAGCGGTGCTTAACCATATTCTGGATACCTTACTGGCGATCCCTTCGCTGCTGTTGGCAATTATCGTTGTAGCGTTTGCCGGACCGAGTTTGTCCCACGCTATGTTTGCTGTCTGGCTGGCATTGCTGCCGCGTATGGTACGTTCGATTTACAGCATGGTGCATGACGAACTGGAAAAAGAGTACGTTATCGCCGCCCGTCTGGATGGCGCATCAACGCTGAATATTCTCTGGTTTGCTGTGATGCCAAACATCACCGCCGGGCTGGTCACCGAGATCACCCGCGCACTGTCGATGGCAATTCTCGATATCGCCGCGCTGGGCTTTCTCGATCTCGGCGCACAACTCCCCTCGCCTGAATGGGGAGCGATGCTCGGTGATGCGCTGGAACTGATTTATGTCGCCCCGTGGACTGTCATGCTGCCAGGTGCGGCAATTATGATTAGCGTGTTGTTGGTTAACCTCCTTGGCGATGGCGTTCGTCGTGCGATTATTGCGGGGGTGGAATAATGCCATTACTCGATATTCGTAACCTGACCATTGAATTTAAAACCGGTGATGAGTGGGTTAAAGCCGTCGACCGGGTAAGTATGACCTTAACCGAAGGTGAAATCCGCGGTCTTGTTGGTGAATCCGGTTCCGGCAAGAGTTTGATTGCGAAAGCGATTTGTGGGGTGAATAAAGATAACTGGCGTGTTACTGCTGACCGTATGCGTTTTGATGATATCGATTTGCTGCGTCTCTCCGCACGCGAACGGCGCAAACTGGTTGGCCATAACGTGTCGATGATTTTCCAGGAACCGCAGTCGTGTCTTGACCCTTCAGAACGTGTGGGTCGCCAGTTGATGCAAAACATCCCAGCCTGGACCTATAAAGGCCGTTGGTGGCAGCGTTTTGGCTGGCGCAAACGCCGTGCCATTGAACTGCTGCACCGCGTGGGGATTAAAGATCACAAAGATGCGATGCGCAGTTTTCCCTATGAGTTGACCGAAGGTGAATGTCAGAAAGTGATGATAGCCATTGCACTGGCGAATCAACCGCGTCTGCTGATTGCTGACGAACCGACAAACTCAATGGAGCCAACAACCCAGGCGCAAATCTTTCGCCTGCTGACGCGTCTCAACCAAAACAGCAATACCACTATTTTGCTTATCAGCCATGACTTACAAATGCTTAGCCAATGGGCGGATAAAATTAACGTGCTTTACTGCGGTCAAACAGTGGAAACCGCGCCGAGTAAGGAGTTGGTGACGATGCCACATCATCCTTATACCCAGGCGCTGATCCGCGCGATACCAGACTTCGGCAGCGCGATGCCGCATAAAAGTCGCCTCAATACTCTACCCGGCGCTATCCCATTGCTGGAACAGTTACCGATTGGTTGTCGTCTGGGGCCACGTTGCCCGTATGCACAACGAGAATGCATTGTGACGCCACGTTTGACGGGGGCGAAAAATCATCTCTATGCCTGTCATTTCCCGCTGAACATGGAGAAAGAGTGAGATGATCGAAACGCTGCTTGAAGTGCGTAATTTAAGTAAAACGTTCCGCTACCGGACCGGTTGGTTTCGTCGTCAGACCGTAGAAGCGGTAAAACCCTTGAGCTTTACGCTACGTGAAGGCCAGACACTGGCGATTATTGGCGAGAATGGTTCGGGTAAATCCACACTGGCAAAAATGCTGGCGGGAATGATAGAACCTACCAGCGGCGAGTTATTGATTGACGATCATCCGCTGCATTTTGGCGATTATTCCTTCCGTAGTCAGCGTATTCGCATGATTTTTCAGGATCCTTCGACCTCGTTGAATCCCCGTCAACGTATCTCACAAATTCTGGATTTTCCACTGCGCCTGAACACCGACCTGGAACCGGAACAGCGTCGCAAACAGATTATTGAAACGATGCGTATGGTTGGGCTGCTACCGGATCACGTCAGTTACTATCCACATATGTTGGCACCCGGACAAAAACAGCGTCTGGGTCTGGCGCGCGCGCTGATATTGCGCCCAAAAGTCATTATTGCCGATGAAGCCCTCGCTTCACTGGATATGTCGATGCGTTCGCAGTTGATTAATCTGATGCTGGAGTTACAGGAAAAACAGGGCATTTCGTATATTTATGTTACCCAGCATATCGGAATGATGAAGCACATTAGCGACCAGGTGCTGGTGATGCATCAGGGCGAGGTTGTCGAGCGAGGCAGCACCGCGGATGTGCTGGCATCGCCGCTGCATGAACTCACCAAACGGCTGATTGCCGGGCACTTTGGCGAAGCATTGACAGCGGATGCGTGGCGTAAAGATCGCTAATTTTCTGAATCCTCCTTCCAGATTATTCACCTCATTCTGACAAGAGATTAAATCTTGTCAGAATGAGGTGATGGATAAAATAAAATCAAATGCGCGTGATTTAAGACGCAATCTCACTTTGCAGGAACGAAAGCTCTGGCGATATCTTCGCAGCCGACGTTTTGGTGATTTCAAATTTCGCCGTCAACATCCGGTGGGGAGCTACATTCTCGATTTTGCTTGCTGCTCGGCGCGCGTAGTCGTTGAGCTGGATGGTGGGCAGCATGATTTGGCAGTTGCCTATGATACCAGGCGCACTAGCTGGCTTGAGTCGCAGGGCTGGACCGTGCTGCGTTTCTGGAATAACGAGATTGATTGTAATGAGGAGGCGGTGCTGGAGATTATTCTGCAGGAACTGAACCGCCGGTCACCCTCACCCTGAAAGGGCGAGGGGGCCGACCGAGCCGAATAGCTGTTGTGGTGAAAACATGGAGACAGTGCTGGAGAATATTCGGCAAGGTCTGAACCATCCCAGCCATCGCCATAAAAGGGTTAGGGGCTGTATGAGCCTGTTTGTTGCTGGGGTAACAATATTTGCACAATATGGTCCCCTCGCCCCTCTGGGGAGAGGGTTAGGGTAAGGGGAAAAGCGCCCCCCCTGCCGCAGCCTGCTCCGGTCGGACCTAGCAACTATAGCTACTCACAGCCAGGTTGATTATAATAACCGTTTATCTGTTCGTACTGTTTACTAAAACGACGAATCGCCTGATTTTCAGGCACAACAAGCATCAACAATAAGGATTAAAGCTATGGGTTTTCTTTCCGGTAAGCGCATTCTGGTAACCGGTGTTGCCAGCAAACTGTCCATCGCCTACGGTATCGCTCAGGCGATGCACCGCGAAGGAGCTGAACTGGCATTCACCTACCAGAACGACAAACTGAAAGGCCGCGTAGAAGAATTTGCCGCTCAATTGGGTTCTGACATCGTTCTGCAGTGCGATGTTGCAGAAGATGCCAGCATCGACACCATGTTCGCTGAACTGGGGAAAGTTTGGCCGAAATTTGACGGTTTCGTACACTCTATTGGTTTTGCACCTGGCGATCAGCTGGATGGTGACTATGTTAACGCCGTTACCCGTGAAGGCTTCAAAATTGCCCACGACATCAGCTCCTACAGCTTCGTTGCAATGGCAAAAGCTTGCCGCTCCATGCTGAATCCGGGTTCTGCCCTGCTGACCCTTTCCTACCTTGGCGCTGAGCGCGCTATCCCGAACTACAACGTTATGGGTCTGGCAAAAGCGTCTCTGGAAGCGAACGTGCGCTATATGGCGAACGCGATGGGTCCGGAAGGTGTGCGTGTTAACGCCATCTCTGCTGGTCCGATCCGTACTCTGGCGGCCTCCGGTATCAAAGACTTCCGCAAAATGCTGGCTCATTGCGAAGCCGTTACCCCGATTCGCCGTACCGTTACTATTGAAGATGTGGGTAACTCTGCGGCATTCCTGTGCTCCGATCTCTCTGCCGGTATCTCCGGTGAAGTAGTCCACGTTGACGGCGGTTTCAGCATCGCTGCAATGAACGAACTCGAACTGAAATAATCGTTCTGTTGGTAAAGATGGGCGGCGTTCTGCCGCCCGTTATCTCTGTTATACCTTTCTGATATTTGTTATCGCCGATCCGTCTTTCTCCCCTTCCCGCCTTGCGTCAGGATAACGATTTCCTTTACGACCAAGGAGCGCCCATGGAACAACGCCACATCACCGGCAAAAGCCACTGGTATCATGAAACGCAATCCAGTACTACGGAGTATGACGTTCTGCCTCTGGTCCCGGAAGCCGCAAAGGTCAGCGATCCCTTTCTGCTCGACGTGATCCTTGATGAAGAGACGCTGGCCCCCTTCCTTTCATGGCTGGTCCCTGCGCGCGTTCTTGCAGTGGAGTTGTTCCCTGACCAGCTTACCGTGACCCGTTCACAAACCTTCACCGCTTATGAACGCTTGTCGACGGCCCTGACGGTTGCTCAGGTTTGCGGCGTCCAGCGGTTATGTAACTACTATTCGGCGCGACTTACGCCGCTCCCCGGACCTGATTCCTCCAGGGAAAGTAATCATCGGTTGGCACAAATCACGCAATATGCCCGCCAACTGGCTAGCTCGCCTTCTATTATCGACAACCGATCGCGCCAGCATCTGAATGACGTCGGTCTTACTGTCTGGGACTGTGTGATCATTAACCAAATCATTGGTTTTATTGGCTTTCAGGCGCGGACAATTGCGACATTTCAGGCTTATCTCGGGCATCCGGTACGCTGGTTACCCGGGCTGGCGATACAAAACTACGCCGACGCGTCACTGTTTGCTGATGAATCAATACGCTGGCGAAGCAGCTATGAGGTGGAAAAACTACCTGAAGAGCACACAAAAAGTTCAACTGCAGAACTTTGCCAACTGGCCGAAACACACTCTCTCCACCCTATTTCACTTTCCCTTCTCGAAAAGTTGTTAAACAGCACACGGGTCAATACACAGCCGGATAATCAGCTTGCAGCGTTGTTATGCGCGCGTATAAATGGCAGTCCTGCTTGTTTTTCCACCTGTATGGATTCATCAAATGAATATAAAAAAATCAGCACCCTTCTGCGCAAGGGCGAAAATGAAATTAACCGATGGGCTGACCGTCATTCTGTTGAGCGCGCTACCGTTCAGGCGATACAATGGCTGACCCGAGCACCCGATCGCTTTAGCGCCGCCCAGTTCAGCCCTTTACTCGAACACGAAAAATCATCAACGCAGATTATTAATCTGCTGGTATGGAGCGGGCTGTGTGGCTGGATAAATCGCTTAAAAATCGCGTTGGGTGAGACATATTAACCTTGCCGCGTCAGACAGATTCGCGTAAAACTGTCAGCCGCTCTAATGGCCACCAAAATAGACAATTATGTTTCAGGACAACCCGCTGCTAGCGCAGCTTAAACAGCAACTGCATTCCCAGACGCCACGCGCTGAAGGGGTGGTAAAAGCCACAGAAAAAGGCTTTGGCTTCCTGGAAGTCGACGCACAAAAAAGTTATTTCATTCCGCCGCCGCAGATGAAAAAAGTCATGCATGGCGACCGAATTATCGCGGTGATCCACAGTGAAAAAGAACGTGAATCCGCAGAGCCAGAAGAACTGGTTGAACCGTTCCTGACTCGTTTCGTGGGTAAAGTTCAGGGCAAAAATGACCGTCTGACCATCGTTCCTGATCATCCACTTTTAAAAGACGCCATTCCTTGCCGCGCAGCCCGTGGCCTGAACCACGAGTTTAAAGAAGGCGACTGGGCGGTTGCCGAAATGCGCCGTCATCCGCTGAAAGGCGATCGTTCTTTCTATGCTGAACTGACACAATACATCACTTTTGGTGACGACCACTTTGTACCGTGGTGGGTTACCCTTGCGCGCCATAATCTGGAAAAAGAAGCACCAGACGGCGTCGCTACCGAAATGCTCGATGAAGGTCTGGTTCGTGAAGATCTGACCTCGCTGGATTTTGTCACCATCGACAGTGCCAGCACTGAAGATATGGATGACGCCCTTTTCGCTAAGGCGCTGCCGGATGACAAACTTCAGCTGATTGTGGCGATTGCCGATCCAACCGCGTGGATTGCTGAAGGCAGCAAGCTGGACAAAGCCGCGAAAATTCGCGCATTCACCAACTATCTGCCTGGCTTCAACATCCCTATGCTGCCTCGCGAGCTTTCTGACGATCTCTGCTCACTGCGCGCCAATGAAGTCCGCCCGGTACTGGCATGCCGCATGACGCTCTCCGCTGATGGCACCATTGAAGATAATATCGAATTCTTTGCCGCCACCATCGAATCCAAAGCGAAGCTGGTGTATGACCAGGTTTCTGACTGGCTGGAAAATACCGGTGACTGGAAGCCTGAAAGTGAAGCAATTGCCGAACAAGTCCGTTTGCTAGCGCAAATTTGCCAACGCCGCGGCGAGTGGCGTCATAACCACGCACTGGTGTTTAAAGATCGCCCGGATTACCGCTTTATTCTCGGTGAAAAAGGTGAAGTGCTGGATATCGTCGCCGAGCCTCGTCGCATTGCCAACCGTATCGTCGAAGAAGCGATGATTGCCGCTAACATTTGTGCGGCCCGCGTACTGCGCGATAAGCTCGGTTTTGGCATCTATAACGTGCATATGGGCTTTGATCCGGCGAATGCCGACGCGCTGGCAGCGTTGCTGAAAACGCACGGTCTGCATGTCGATGCCGAAGAAGTGCTCACGCTGGACGGTTTCTGCAAACTGCGTCGTGAACTGGATGCGCAACCAACTGGTTTCCTCGACAGCCGCATTCGTCGCTTCCAGTCATTTGCTGAAATTAGCACTGAACCCGGTCCTCACTTTGGCCTCGGTCTGGAAGCATACGCCACCTGGACTTCGCCGATCCGTAAATATGGCGACATGATCAACCACCGTCTGCTGAAAGCGGTTATCAACGGCGAAACTGCGACGCGTCCGCAGGATGAAATCACTGTCCAAATGGCCGAACGTCGCCGTCTCAACCGGATGGCAGAACGTGATGTTGGCGACTGGTTATACGCACGCTTCCTGAAAGATAAAGCCGGGACCGGCACCCGTTTCGCGGCGGAAATTGTCGATATCAGCCGTGGCGGCATGCGTGTGCGTTTGGTTGATAACGGCGCTATCGCCTTTATTCCGGCACCTTTCTTACACGCTGTGCGCGATGAACTGGTTTGCAGCCAGGAAAACGGCACTGTACAAATTAAAGGTGAAACGGTTTACAAAGTAACTGACGTTATTGACGTCACCATTGCCGAAGTCCGCATGGAAACCCGCAGCATTATTGCGCGCCCGGTCGCGTAATCTCCTTTCACGGCCCATTCCTCATGGATGGGCCGTTTATTTCCCCGCTCTACCTTCGTTATATCCAGGTAGATTTTTTAACTGACTTTCGTTTGAAAACTGGCGTTTTTCCAAAACTGGATTACAAATAAATATATAAAAAACAATGCGTTTAGCCGCCGTTAATTTCATGTAAGTCATGTTGTCCCTTTTATTTAACCGCGGACTCCGCTGTTAACCGGAGGATATGCATCATGAAAACCGTTAGGGAGTCCACAACGTTGTACAACTTTCTCGGATCGCACAATCCATACTGGCGGTTGACGGAAAGCAGCGATGCTTTGCGCTTTTCTACCACCAAAACCACAGAACCTGATCGTACATTGCAGTTATCTGCCGAACAGGCTGCTCGCATCAGGGAAATGACGGTCATCACCTCCAGCCTGATGATGAGTCTGACCGTCGATGAAAGCGATCTTTCTGTGCATCTGGTAGGACGAAAAATCAATAAACGGGAATGGGCTGGCAACGCGTCTGCATGGCATGACACACCGGCGGTTGCTCGTGATTTATCACACGGGCTTTCCTTTGCTGAGCAGGTAGTTTCTGAAGCACATTCCGCAATAGTGATTCTCGACAGCCGGGGGAATATCCAACGCTTCAATCGGTTATGTGAAGATTACACAGGGTTGAAAGAACACGACGTCATTGGGCAAAGCGTGTTTAAACTGTTTATGAGCCGTCGTGAAGCTGCGGCATCCAGGCGCAATAACCGTGTATTTTTTCGAAGCGGCAATGCATATGAAGTCGAACTGTGGATACCAACACGTAAAGGCCAGCGGCTGTTTCTGTTTCGCAATAAATTTGTCCACAGCGGCAGTGGCAAAAACGAGATTTTTTTAATCTGTTCCGGTACCGAATCAGGCAGATAACAATAAAGTTGGGGTTGTGTATCTTGATTTGGATAATTTTAAAAAGGTCAACGACGCCTATGGGCATTTGTTTGGTGACCAGTTATTACGCGACGTGTCATTGGCTATTTTAAGCTGTCTCGAACATGACCAGGTGTTGGCGCGTCCAGGTGGCGATGAGTTTCTGGTACTGGCATCCAATACCTCACAAAGCGCGCTGGAAGCAATGGCATCACGAATTTTGACCCGCTTACGCCTCCCCTTTCGTATTGGTTTAATTGAAGTTTATACCAGCTGTTCAGTAGGTATTTCGCTCTCTCCCGAACATGGTTCGGACAGCGCGACTATTATTCGTCACGCCGACACAGCAATGTACACAGCGAAGGAAGGCGGACGAGGACAATTTTGCGTTTTTACTCCAGAAATGAATCAGCGGGTATTTGAATATCTCTGGCTGGATACCAACTTGCGTAAAGCACTGGAAAACGATCAGTTGGTTATCGAAAATCACCTAGCGTGGCGAAGTGCGCAGTCTGGAAGCACTAGTACGTTGGCAGTCACCTGAACGTGGGTTGATTCCACCGTTGGACTTCATTTCCTACGCCGAAGAGTCAGGGCTAATTGTGCCTTTAGGCCGTTGGGTGATTCTCGATGTCGTACGCCAGGTGGCAAAGTGGCGGGATAAAGGCATAAACCTGCGAGTGGCGGTAAATATTTCTGCACGTCAGCTCGCCGATCAAACCATTTTCACCGCCCTGAAACAGGTTCTCCAGGAACTCAATTTTGAATACTGCCCTATAGATGTTGAACTGACAGAGAGTTGTCTGATTGAGAATGATGAACTGGCACTGTCTGTTATTCAACAATTTAGCCAACTAGGTGCGCAAGTGCATCTGGATGATTTTGGTACCGGCTACTCTTCACTTTCTCAACTGGCGCGCTTTCCGATCGATGCCATCAAACTTGACCAGGTTTTTGTTCGAGATATTCACAAACAACCTGTCTCGCAGTCACTGGTCCGGGCGATCGTCGCTGTGGCCCAGGCATTGAATCTTCAGGTGATCGCCGAAGGTGTAGAGAGTGCAAAGGAAGATGCTTTTTTAACCAAGAACGGGGTCAATGAGCGGCAAGGATTTTTGTTTGCCAAACCGATGCCCGCCGTCGCCTTCGAACGCTGGTATAAACGCTATCTGAAGCGCGCATAAGTAGATGAATATATATACTTAGCGCTATATCCCGTCATTATATATCGTATTCCTGGATGATAATTAGCCGTTGCTGTTAAACACTTCTCTTTTAGCGGCAATTTTTGCATTATTCATTTTCCCCCTTTTGCTATAAGGATGTCCTTGATGTCTGAATTTGATGCCCAGCGCGTTGCCGAACGTATTGATATTGTGTTAGATATCCTTGTGGCAGGCGATTACCACTCTGCGATCCATAATCTCGAGATACTTAAAGCAGAACTCTTGCGCCAGGTTGCTGAATCTACGCCAGACATCCCGAAGACACCGTGGGAGATTTAACAATCGTGCCTTCAGGTTTTCCTATTTGAGGATGCCCGGCGCGTCAGTATTTTTTTATTTAGTATTATAACGTTATAAGAATTACAGCGATGAATTCCCGACAACAAACTATTCTACAGATGGTCATTGACCAGGGTCAGGTTAGCGTAACCGATCTGGCAAAAGCCACTGGAGTTTCTGAAGTTACCATTCGCCAGGATCTCAACACCCTCGAAAAACTGAGTTACCTCCGCCGTGCACATGGCTTTGCAGTTTCGCTTGATAGTGATGACGTCGAAACCCGTATGATGAGCAACTATACGCTGAAGCGTGAACTCGCCGAGTTTGCCGCGTCACTGGTTCAACCGGGCGAAACCATCTTTATCGAAAATGGCAGCAGCAATGCCCTGCTCGCCCGGACTCTGGGGGAGCAGAAGAAAAATGTCACTATCATCACGGTCAGCAGCTACATCGCGCATTTGCTGAAAGACGCGCCTTGTGAAGTCATTTTGCTCGGTGGCGTGTACCAGAAAAAAAGCGAAAGTATGGTTGGCCCTTTGACACGCCAGTGCATCCAGCAGGTACATTTCAGCAAAGCATTTATTGGTATTGATGGCTGGCAACCTGAAACTGGATTCACCGGTCGCGATATGATGCGCACCGATGTGGTCAATGCCGTGCTGGAAAAAGAGTGCGAAGCGATAGTCCTGACTGACAGCTCGAAATTTGGTGCTGTACATTCATACTCCATCGGTCCCGTTGAGCGATTCAATCGCGTGATTACCGATTCGAAAATACGCGCCAGCGATCTGATGTATCTTGAGCACAGTAAACTCACCGTTCACGTCGTTGACATTTAACCATTTCCCTTCTCTACGGATGATTTGCAGTTTGGCAAATCATCCGCTCTAAGATGATTCCTGGTTGATAATTAAGACTATTTACCTGTTATTAACACTCTCAAGATATAAAATTATTATCAGCGATATAACAGGAAGTAATTATCACCTGCGTGATATAACCCTGCGCGCGAGCAGATTTCACGGAATAATTTCACCAGGCTTATTCTTAGCTATTATAGTTATAGAGAGCTTACTTCCGTGAATCATAAATTCAGGAGAGAGTATTATGTTTGTAACGAGCAAAAAAATGACCGCGGCTGTTCTGGCAATTACTTTGGCAATGTCTCTGAGTGCCTGTTCTAACTGGTCTAAACGGGACCGCAACACCGCAATCGGCGCGGGTGCAGGGGCATTAGGCGGTGCAGTACTGACCGATGGCAGTACGTTGGGTACATTAGGTGGTGCAGCTGTCGGTGGTGTTATTGGTCACCAGGTCGGTAAATAATCGTAAATAAATGTCGATTATCGACTCGCAATTATAATACGCTTGATTCTGTTCAGTACGAAATAACTGAATAATACACACAGTAAAATATTCGAAAGCCACGGATATATCCGTGGCTTTTTATGTTAACCGCCTGCGAGTTTCACCTTCATCCCTTTCGCTTCAAGTAGTGATTTTAATAAATCACGCTTATCGCCCTGGATTTCAATAACTCCATCTTTAACTGCTCCGCCGCAGCCGCATTTTTTCTTCAGTTCCGCTGCAAGTTTTGTCAGTTCGGCATCATCGAGATCGATACCGGTAATCAGGCAAACGCCCTTACCTTTACGTCCACTGGTCTGACGCTGAATACGCACCGCTCCATCGCCTTTAGGGCGTACTGGGGCCGCTTTGGGCTCATCAATACGCCCGGTTTCCGTTGAGTAGACCAGACGGCTGTTGGAATCACTCATCATGCACTCCGCTGTAAAGAGGCGTTGATCGCTTTCAGTGTCTGCGCTGGATCTACCGATTGCGTTACCGGGCGACCAATCACCATATAATCAACACCAGCCGCCAACGCCTGTTCTGGCGTCATAATGCGGCGCTGGTCACCAGCTTCACTCCCCTGCGGACGAATGCCCGGTGTAACCAGTTTGAACTCCTGACCGAATACCTGTTTAAAGCGCACAGCTTCCTGAGCAGAACACACCACACCATCAAGGCCACATTTTTGCGTCAGTGCTGCCAGACGTTCTGCATAATCTGCAGGTGACAGTGTCACGCCAAGATCGGCCAGGTCGCTGGCTTCCATGCTGGTCAACACTGTCACAGCAATCAAAAGCGGTGCATCTTTGCCAAACGGAACCAGTGCCTCACGCGCTGCGGTCATCATACGCGCCCCACCGGAGGCATGAACATTCACCATCCACACGCCTAAGTCAGCTGCAGCAGCGACAGCGTGCGCTGCAGTGTTGGGGATATCGTGGAATTTCAGGTCAAGAAAGATATCAAAACCACGCTGTTGAAGTTCGCGCACAAACTGTGGCCCAAACAATGTAAACATCTCTTTACCGACCTTCAGACGACAATCGCGTGGGTCGATCTTGTCGACAAAGGACAGCGCGTCATCACAATTATGATAATCAAGGGCAACAACCACAGGAGAATTCGTAACAGCGCGGGAAGAAGATGAAGCAGTTAACGTCATGACCAGACCTTCTTGATGATGGGCACCGGAAGTGGCGCGAAACAGGTAAACGGCGAGCATTCTACCCGTGGAAATAAAAAATTAACAGTTGCGATTTTTCCCCTAGCAGGCTTTTTCTGCTCCGTCGTTGCCGGAGCACAATGGGACATCAATAACTAGTATGTTGTAACTAAAGTCGGATTTTTTTAAAAATTACAGGCCATCAAGACCGCGAATCGGTTTAATAGTTGACCAGGCACGACAAGACGGACAATGCCAGTAGAGGGTGTATGCGGTAAAACCACATTTCTGGCAGCTATAACGAGGCTTACTACGCACCTTCTCGCCAACCATGTCACGCAGCACCATCAGACTCTCTTTGGCGCGCCCTTCTTCCGCTTCATTTAAGTGGTAATCCATTAGCTTATGGAATACACGCATGGTCGGATGACGCTGAAGCTGGCGTGTAATATAGACCTGTGCAGCCTCACTACCGTCGCGCGCTTCGATGATATCAGCAAGCATCAATTCAGCATCGGCACCGGTGTTCTCTTCCACCGCGCGTTGCAGGAATTCTGCCCATTCGGCAGTTTTACCCAACTGCTGATAGCAGGTTTGCAACATTTCCAGCGTTTCGCTGACCAGTTCTCTGTCCTGGGATATGACGCGTTGCAAACTTTCGACGGCTTTGGCGTATTCTCCTTTCGCCATAAACACGCGTCCCATCATGATGGATACGCGGGCGCTGTTTTTATCTGCCGCCGCCCCTTTTTTTAGCAAGGTCATGGCACGATCGAGATCGTCGCTGGCCATATGCTGCAGGGCTAACTCACAGTAGAAATGGGCAATTTCGACGCGCTGTTTATCTTTACCCAGCTTCACCAGGCGTTCGGCAACATCAATTGCTTTCTGCCACTCACTGGTAGCCTGGTAGATTTGTAGCAACTGTTGCAGCGCGCCAATGCGGAAGTCAGTTTCATCGGTCAGCTGATTGGACATGTCTTCCGCGCGGTCGTATAACCCGGCGGCCATGTAATCACGCCCCAGTTGTTGAATCGCCAACAGACGCTGTTCATAGGTCAGCGAGGCGCTTTCCATTAGGGTCTGATGGATGCGAATAGCGCGATCAACTTCGCCACGCGAACGGAACAGGTTTCCGAGCGTAAGGTGGGCTTCAACGGTGCCTGTATCCTCTTTAAGCATATCGAGAAACAGGTCTACCGCTTTATCCTGTTGATTACTAAGCAGAAAGTTAACCCCCGCTACGTAATCACGCGACAAGCGGTTGGCTTCATCTTGCTTGTTTTGTTGCGCACTTCTGCGGCCCATATACCAGCCATAGGCAGCGGCTACAGGCAAAAGCAGAAACAACAACTCCAGCATAGAAAGTTATTCCTTCGCCGCTGACGAGTGCGGCACTACAGCCACGTCAGTCGCGGGTGAAAGCTGGTTTTCCAGTCGCTTTATTTTACGTTCAGCGCGCGCCAGGGAAACACGAACTCGCAGCCAGAACAGGCCACAAATCAACCAACCGATAGCAAACCCCGCAGCAAACAATACCGCCAGCAATGTGGAAATACGGTACTCCCCTTGCGCTAACAGATAATTAAACGTCACCTGTTGATCGTTCTGCGCACCCAACGTGACCGAAATCACGAAGATCGCTAACACCAGTAAGAAAATGAGTAAATATTTCACATTACTTCCCGTTATGTGGTTAGAGCGAATAAATTATGGTCAACTTACCGCAATAGCCCTTTAAAGTACCATTTTCGCGCCGTCTGCGAAATGGTATCCACGCGCATTGTTGATGATTTAAGGCCTAAATTCGGAAAATCAACCAGCGTTAACTTTCTTGTTCTCGTTGTGCAATTTCGCGATTTTCTTCCGCAGGTGGTGTTAATGGCCCACAAATTCGTTGCGCAAGCCACGTTGCCACCGCCACCAGCGCCCACGAAATCAACGTAGCTACCACCAGATCGCGTGGCCAATGCATCCCGAGCAGCAGGCGGCTTCCCATGACTCCCGTTGCCCAGACCAACAAGATAGCAATGGTTAACGTTCGCCGACGCGGCCACAGCAAACCAACGGCCAGCAGTGCCCAACTGGCAGCAAACATCGTGTGACCGGAAGGAAAGGCAAACCCCGTCTCTTTCTGCCAGTGTGAACGCAAATATTGTGGAATATTTTTCTCTTCAGCCAACTGTTCTTTTACTAGATTTCCGCGTTCTGCTCGCTTTAAAGTGTAGAACTCATCAACCGGAATATGATGTGTTTTTTCCAACCAGATAACAAAAGGTCGTGGTTCCTGTACTTTGTCTTTGATCCAGGATTTAACGCCTTGTCCAACAAGGATTGCCGCCGCCAGAATGGCAAATAATACAAAGGCAGCCTTAATGCGAAAACGCAGACACCAGAGAAACCAGCCGAACAAAATCAAATGTGTAATGACGCCCCAGGGCTGGGTGACAGTTTCAGTAACCCAAAAAGCCGCTTTTAGTAGCCAACTTTGTTCTCCAGGTTGCCAACGCCAGCCAGAAATCCATACGGCTACTGGCATGACAAGCAATAGTGCAGCTCCCACTGCGGTACGTCGGGCAATCGAACGCATGGCCTCTCCTTTTTGATAAGTCCCACAATCATAACTGAAAATGCCAGTTCCAAGAAAAATTGACAGATTTGTGCCATTCCGTGAACGATCGACGCGTCGTGATTAGGTGAACCCCTTCTCGTTATGGCAAAATAAGCCAATACAGAACCAGCATTATCTGGAGAATTTCATGCAGCTTAAACGTGTGGCAGAAGCCAAACTGCCAACCCCATGGGGCGATTTCCTGATGGTGGGATTTGAAGAACTGGCAACCGGACACGATCATGTCGCGCTAGTCTATGGCGATATTTCCGGGCATACCCCGGTACTTGCGCGCGTCCATTCCGAATGTCTGACCGGTGACGCCCTGTTCAGCTTGCGCTGCGATTGTGGCTTCCAGCTCGAAGCGGCATTGACGCAAATTGCCGAGGAAGGCCGTGGTATTTTGCTGTATCACCGTCAGGAAGGTCGTAACATTGGTCTGCTGAATAAAATCCGCGCTTACGCACTGCAGGATCAAGGTTACGATACCGTAGAGGCTAACCACCAGTTAGGCTTCGCCGCTGATGAGCGCGACTTCACTCTTTGCGCTGATATGTTCAAACTCCTTGGCGTCAATGAAGTCCGCTTGTTAACCAATAACCCGAAAAAAGTCGAAATTCTGACCGAAGCAGGGATTAATATTGTTGAACGCGTACCATTGATTGTAGGTCGTAACCCCAATAACGAACATTATCTCGATACCAAAGCCGAGAAAATGGGCCATTTGCTGAACAAATAACCCTCTTGCATTGTGTAATTCATTTGCTTGCCGGAAGCAAAATAACCGGCAAGCAAATACTTGTTACTTCAACATATTACGAATGACATAATGCAAAATGCCGTCGTTCTGGTAGTAGGTCAACTCCGTCGCGGTGTCGATACGACAACGGCAGGGTACGACTTCCTGGCTACCATCCGCGCGCGTAAGCGTCACCGGAACCGTCGCGCCAGGTTGTAGATTTTGCAGATCGCCAATATCAATCTTCTCTTCCCCGGTTAGCCCTAACGTTTTACGCGTCACGCCTTGCGGAAATTCCAGCGGCAGGATGCCCATGCCAATTAAATTCGAACGGTGAATTCGTTCAAACGATTCGGCAATCACCACACGAATTCCAAGCAGACGAGGTCCTTTTGCCGCCCAGTCACGGCTTGAGCCTGATCCATACTCTTTCCCGGCAATCACCGCCAGCGGCGTTTGCTCCTGCTTATAGCGCATCGCAGCATCATAAATAGAGACTACGTCGCTGTCAGGTAAATGCCGCGTCATCCCCCCTTCAACGCCAGGCACCATTTCATTACGGATGCGAATATTGGCGAAGGTGCCGCGCATCATCACTTCATGGTTACCACGCCGCGAACCGTAGGAGTTAAAGTCTTTTCGCTCAACACCCCGACCTTGTAGATATCGACCCGCTGGGCTGTCGGGCTTAATACTGCCCGCCGGAGAGATATGGTCAGTGGTGACTGAATCCCCCAGCATTGCGAGGATCCGCGCACCGTGAATATCTTCCACTGGTGCTGGTGTTGCCTGCATTTCATCAAAGAAAGGCGATAAGCGAATATAGGTTGAGTCCTCCTGCCAACCGTAGGTATCGGATCGTGTGACGTTAATTTCCTTCCACTCTGCTGTGCCTTCAAAAACTTCTGCGTACTCTTTGCGGAACATTTCTGTGGAGACTTGTTCTACCGCACGGGCAATTTCTTGTGCCGATGGCCAGATATCTTTCAGATAAACCGGATCGCCTTTGCGATCATGGCCGATAGGCTCAGAAGCCAGGTTGATATTCATATTTCCCGCCAGCGCATAGGCAACCACCAGCGGCGGCGAGGCCAGCCAGTTAGTTTTAACCAGCGGATGGATACGGCCTTCAAAGTTACGGTTGCCGGACAGCACCGCACCGACGGTTAAATCGCCTTTTTTGATTGCCGTTTCGATAGGATCGGGCAGCGGCCCAGAGTTACCAATACAGGTGGTACAACCGTATCCCACAAGGTTAAACCCCAGTTCGTCGAGATACGGTGTCAGTTTCGCTTTTGCCAGATAATCAGAAACGACTTTCGAACCCGGTGCCAGCGACGCTTTGACCCACGGTTGCCGCTTGAGGCCAAGAGTTACGGCTTTTTTCGCCAGCAAGCCTGCGGCCATCAGCACACTTGGGTTAGAGGTGTTGGTGCACGAGGTTATCGCAGCAATGACCACAGCGCCATCAGGTAACTGATACTGATGTCCGTTCATAACATAATCGACTGGCAGGCGATCTTTATGCGTGGCATTCACTTCCAGTTCGTTACTGGCGGCAAATGCTTTTGGTACATCGGGCAGTGCAACGCGATCCTGTGGGCGTTTTGGCCCTGCCAGGCTCGCTTCAACGTCATTCATATCCAGTTCTAACATACTGGTAAAAATCGGTTCATCGCCCGGGTTACGCCACATGCCCTGCGCTTTGGCATATTTTTCGACCAACTCGACCTGATCTTCGCTGCGCCCGCTTAAACGCATGTAATCGAGGGTTACTGCATCGATTGGGAAGAAGCCACAGGTGGCACCATATTCTGGCGACATATTGGCAATGGTGGCGCGATCCGCCAACGGTAGTGAATCCAGACCATCACCATAAAATTCGACGAATTTCCCCACCACGCCATGTTTGCGCAGCATTTGGGTAACAGTAAGAACCAGGTCTGTGGCGGTAATACCTTCACGTAATTTTCCGGTAAGTTTAAAGCCCACTACGTCCGGGATAAGCATGGAAACCGGCTGGCCTAACATGGCGGCTTCTGCTTCGATCCCACCCACGCCCCACCCCAGCACGCCAAGGCCGTTGATCATAGTGGTGTGCGAGTCAGTACCAACGAGTGTATCCGGATAAGCAATCCATTCACCGTCCTGCAATTCGCTCCACACTGCTTTGCCGAGATATTCGAGGTTAACCTGATGGCAAATGCCTGTGCCTGGCGGCACGACGCTAAACCGACTGAACGCTTGCTTTCCCCATTTCAGGAACACATAACGTTCGTGGTTGCGCTCCATTTCCAGGCGTACGTTTTCTTCAAATGCCTCATCATCACCAAAACGATCGACGGTCACCGAGTGGTCAATGACCAGGTCGACCGGTGAGAGCGGGTTAACCTTTGCAGTATCGCCACCGAGGCGTTTAACCGCTTCGCGCATTGCCGCCAGATCAACAACGGCAGGTACGCCGGTAAAGTCCTGCATCAGCACCCTTGCCGGGCGGTAGGCAATTTCACGGTCAGCATGGGCATTTTTCAGCCATCCCGCCAGTGCGTGGATATCCTCTTCGGTAACTGAGTTACCATCCTGCCAGCGCAGCAGGTTTTCGAGCAAAACTTTGAGTGACTTGGGTAGACGGGTGATATCGCCCAGTGATTTAGCAGCAAGCGGCAGGCTGTAGTAGTGGTAAGTTTTATCTTTGGCCTGCAACGTGTCCTTACTGGCTTCTCGTAGGGTTGACGACATAGCTCCTCCTTAATGACAGGGTTGCGAAGCCCTGATTCTCTTCAGGGTGAATATTAAAGATAACACAAACATCGCGTAACAATTTGATAACAACCCAAATTGATAAAAGAGGAGAAACCTTGTGGCAAAGCAAATGACAACCCCGCCGCAGCGGGGTCAAGGATCAGTGAGTAATGATCCAGAGGAGTTCGGCCCAGAAGAGCATCGACAGAGAAAACGCGCCCATCCAGGACCAATATTTCATATTTGTGTTGATCATAGGCTACACCCTTAACGGTTATTATTTTGTGTTGAGATAACTCAAGCTGTTATTGCTGCGGTGTATTAAAAGCCCTTTAATTCATTAAAAATGGGTAATAAGAATGATGATAATTATTGTTTCGGCTGATCATCTTCAGCAAACAGTTCTATAAAGGCTTGCTGCTGCGATGTTAGTTGCCAGTCGTCTGGAATAACGACGGAACATTCCCGTTTCGTTTCTGGTTCATTGTCACTATGCTGGCATAATGGTGACGACTCCAGTTGCTCCTGACCGACCATAGTTATCCCCACACTTTCCAAATCAGCAGTGCGACAACCACCCAGAAAAGTGCAGAACCAAGAAAAACCGCCAGCCAGGCTTTACGTTTTAATTCAGGATCACGGCGGGGTTCCTGATTTCCAGAAGGCATTGCTAACCTCATATAATCGCCATCACTTATCAGCAAGACGTTGAATGATTGGTGTAATTAATCATACGATGAGACAAATCCTAAAAAAACTTTAGTCAAAAATCCAGCGAATTTACGAATCGTCTCCAGTGAATAATTCAATCTTTTGACCTGAAATAGATATTTGAAAACTGGAATTTGCGAGGCGGGTAATTAGACACTACTTTACAGGTAATTTACCCTATAAATATGAGGGATAAAAATATTGTGCACGGTATAGAAATAAGTAACAAAAGAGAATATATTCCGGCACCTTCGCTACATAAAAGGTGCCGAAAATAACGCAAGAAATTATTTTTCCGGCAGTTTTATATCTTTAAACATGACCTCAATTTCTTCATTGGAGCGCAATGCGACAGCCGCATCAACGACATCACGCGTTAAATGCGGTGCAAAACGCTGAATGAAATCATACATATAACTGCGCAAAAAAGTACTACGGCGAAAACCAATTTTGGTTGTACTGTGGCTGAAGATATCGTGAGCATCAACGCGCACAAGGTCGGGATCGGCGACCGGATCCACCGCCATGCTGGCAATGACCCCTACCCCCAGCCCTAACCGGACGTAAGTTTTAATGACGTCAGCATCCGTTGCCGTGAAAACGATACGCGGCGTTAACCCTGCGCGGTTAAAGGCAGTATCCAGTTCTGAACGTCCGGTAAAGCCGAAGGTATATGTCACCAACGGATATTGCGCCAGTTCTTCAATGGTAATGGCTTTTTTGCCTGCCAGCGGGTGATCCGGAGTGACTACAATAGCCCGATTCCAGTGGTAGCACGGTAACATCACTAAATCTTCATACAGATGCAGCGCTTCTGTGGCGATAGCGAAATCGGCATTGCCTTTAGAGACGGCATCAGCAATTTGTGTCGGCGGGCCCTGGTGCATATGCAAAGAAACGCGGGGATAACGCTCAATAAAGCCTTTGATAACGTTTGGTAACGCGTAGCGTGCCTGGGTATGCGTGGTGGCGATATACAGCGAGCCTTTATCCGGCCAGGTGTGCTCACCGGCAACCGATTTTATGGCATCGACTTTCGACAGGACTTCGCGAGCGATACGAATTATTTCTTGTCCTGCTGGCGTTACCTGCGTCAGGTGCTTGCCGCTTCGGGAAAAAATTTGAATGCCTAGCTCGTCTTCCAGCATTCTGACTTGTTTACTGATCCCGGGTTGTGATGTGTAAAGTCCTTCCGCTGTTGATGAGACATTCAGGTTATGATTGACCACCTCAACAATATAGCGAAGTTGTTGTAATTTCATGTTAAACCATCCACTTAGACGCCATCAGAACATCGTTTTTTCGTCACACCTGGCGGGTGACTAATACGATTTAATAATAAAAAAGGTGCTAACTATAACCACTATATCATTTATAGCCTTAGTGTATAGGTGTGAAGAAAAAATAATATGCAATAAAAAAGGGCCGCTTTCGCGACCCTTTGTTTATAAAAACCTGACAGAATTAAAGGTTATTTTTTTCCTTCAACCCATTTGCCATCAACATAAAATGCTGACCAGCCAGTCGCCTTTCCGTCTTTTTCCGAAGAGACATATTGCTGTTTGGTTTTACGGCTAAAGCGAACCATGGTCTTATTACCTTCCGGATCCTGCTGTGGCGCATCGGCCAGATAACGCAGTTTTTCCGGCAGACGGTCGCGGAAGCGATAAAGCTCTTCCACCAGTGGCGCACGCGTTTCACGCGATTTCGGGAAAGTGTTGGCAGCCAGGAACACACCGGCAGCACCGTCACGCAGCACGAAATAAGCATCTGATTTTTCGCACGGCAGCTCAGGTAATGGCACCGGTTCTTCTTTCGGTGGTGCCACTTCGCCGTTACGTAAAATCTTACGTGTGTTTTTACACTCTTCGTTGGTGCAGGCCATGTATTTACCGAAACGCCCCATTTTCAGGTGCATTTCAGAGCCACATTTTTCACACTCAACGATCGGGCCGTCATAACCTTTAATGCGGAATTCGCCCTCTTCGATCTCGTAACCGTCGCAGGTTGGGTTATTACCACAGACATGCAACTTACGTTTCGGATCGATGAGATAGCTGTCCATCGCCGTGCCGCATTTCGGGCAACGACGTTTTGCGCGCAGCGCGTTGGTTTCAGCATCTTCGCCTTCCAGCACGTTCAGCACTTCGTTTTCCGGCACCAGGTTAATGGTGGTTTTGCAACGCTCTTTCGGCGGCAGCGCATAGCCAGAACAGCCAAGGAATACCCCGGTGCTCGCTGTGCGAATCCCCATTTTGCGACCACAAGTCGGGCAGTCAATGCTGGTCAGAACCATCTGGTTCGGGCGCATACCACCCTCTTCCGGATCTTTTTCAGCTTTATCTAACTGCTGGGTGAAATCCGAGAAGAAGTGATCCAGTACAGCTTTCCACTCTGCTTCGTGATTTGCCACCTGGTCGAGGCTGTTTTCCATCTGCGCGGTAAAGTCGTAGTTCATTAACTCGCGGAAATTTTCTTCAAGGCGATCGGTGACGATTTCGCCCATTTTTTCCGCATAGAAACGATGATTTTCTACTCGCACATAGCCACGATCCTGAATGGTCGAAATGATCGACGCATAGGTAGACGGACGACCGATACCACGTTTTTCCAGTTCTTTAACCAGCGATGCTTCACTGAAACGGGCTGGCGGCTTGGTAAAGTGCTGGGCTGGTGTTAGTTCAACGAGCGTCAGAGCATCGCCTTTATCGACTGCCGGTAAGATACGATCTTCATCGCCTTTACGCAGTGCAGGCATCACTTTTGTCCAGCCATCAAAGCGCAAAATACGACCGCGTGCTTTCAGGCGGAAATCGCCCGCACCAACGGTCAGCGTCGTGGAGTCATATTTCGCTGGGGTCATCTGGCAGGCAACGAACTGACGCCAGATTAACTGGTACAGTTTCTGCGCATCTGCTTCCATATCCTTCAGCGATTCCGCCATCACATTGACGTCAGAAGGACGAATCGCTTCGTGCGCTTCCTGTGAGTTTTCTTTGCTGGCGTACTGATTCGGACTTTCCGGCAGATATTTCTTACCAAAATTATCGCTGATATAACCGCGAACCATATTTACCGCGTCCTGACTGAGGTTAGTGGAGTCGGTACGCATGTAAGTGATATAGCCTGCTTCATACAAACGCTGCGCCATCATCATGGTTTTTTTCACGCCAAAACCAAGACGGGTGCTGGCAGCTTGTTGCAGCGTAGAGGTAATAAAAGGAGCGCCAGGTTTACTGGTTGTCGGTTTGTCTTCACGTTCCAGCACGCTGTAGCGCGCTTTTTCCAGCAGACTTACCGCAGCCTGAGTTTGTTCTTTGTTGACCGGACGGAACGGTTTGTCATTCTGATGAGTCACCTGCAACGCCAACGCTTCACCAGATGGCGTAGTCGTGCTGGCATCGACTTCCCAGAACTCTTCCGGTACGAACGCTTTAATTTCACGCTCACGCTCTACCACCAGGCGGACCGCCACCGACTGCACACGACCGGCAGACAGACCACGAGCGATCTTTTTCCACAGCAGCGGCGAAACCATATACCCCACCACGCGGTCCATAAAGCGACGCGCCTGCTGGGCATTAACACGATCAATATTCAGCTCACCCGGTTTGTTAAATGCCTGGCGGATCGCGTTTTTAGTAATTTCGTTAAACACCACTCGGCTATAGCGCGCATCATCACCACCAATTACTTCCCGCAGGTGCCATGCAATGGCTTCCCCTTCGCGGTCAAGGTCGGTTGCGAGATAGATGTGGTCGGCTTTTTCAGCCAGTTGTTTCAGTTCAGAGACGACCTTCTCTTTACCAGGCAACACTTCATAGTGCGCCTCCCAATTGTGCCACGGGTCAACCCCCATACGGTTGACGAGAGCGCCACGTTCATCCTTTTTAGGCTTTTTAGCCGTCTTGGTGGAGGTAGAGTCGGCACTCTTTTTGGCAGCTGAGCCACTGGTCGGCAAATCGCGGATGTGACCGACGCTGGATTTCACCACGTAGTCACTACCCAGATACTTGTTGATCGTTTTGGCTTTTGCCGGGGACTCAACGATGACAAGAGCTTTACCCATATTCACCTTACCTAATTTGATTCTTCCAGGAATGCGTCGCACGTTGATAAACCTTCCACTGGCAACGAGTTACCGATATGGACTCGCTCTCTGCGGATATCAACCCCTTGTCGTGACTCTGTTCACGAAAATTCAGGTGACTGAGTTAACAGGTCTTGGCCTACAGGCGCTATAGCACGACGGAATTTTGGTCGAATGTCAAGCAAATCTATTGCCAGATTGACGAAAGCGTCACACTGTACCTGATAAAATCCGATACGCAACTTTATTAGCATGCAAAATCCAAAGTTGCCAGTAAGGCGCTCTTGCCACCAGCGTGGTATATTTGTCTGCAAGCCATGCCTGGCGTAGACTAATGTCCTTGTTTAAGGAGTAAATAATGAACAAAGAGACACAACCCATCGACCGCGAAACGCTGTTGAAAGAGGCCAACAAAATCATTCGTGAGCATGAGGATACGCTCGCAGGGATTGAAGCCACCGGCGTCACGCAGCGTAATGGCGTGCTGGTATTTACCGGCGACTACTTTTTAGATGAACAAGGATTGCCAACAGCCAAAAGCACCGCGGTGTTTAATATGTTCAAACACCTGGCCCATGTGCTTTCAGAAAAATATCATCTGGTTGATTAAAGCAAAACGCGAGGTCTTAGCCTCGCGTTTGTCTTTTACATCAATGGCTTTTGACCCCGCTGCCACCAGCGTAGCAACAATCGATCGGCGCTCTCTGCCGCGCTGCCGGTGAATCGGTCAATGAGTCGTTTACGCTGCATATAGCGTACATTAACCACTTCACGGCCTTCCATCAGGCTAAGAATAACTTCATCACTGGTGTTGATTTCATCAACCAGGCCTTTCTCTACCGCCTGTTGTCCGTACCAGTGTTCACCCGTTGCCACCTGTTCAATATCCAGAGACGGACGCATACGCTTCACAAAATCTTTAAATAACTGATGCGTTTCGTTCAGCTCTTCGCGGAATTTCTCCCGCCCTTCTTCGGTATTTTCACCCAGCAAGGTCAGCGTGCGCTTATACTGCCCGGCGGTGTGCAGTTCGATATCAATATCTTTGCTTTTCAGGAAGCGGTTAAAGTTGGGCATTTGCGCCACCACCCCAATGGAACCCACAATAGCAAACGGTGCGGAAACAATTTTGTCCGCCACACAGGCCATCATGTAACCGCCGCTGGCAGCGACTTTGTCTACCGTAACAGTTAAAGGAATGTTTTTATCACGCAGACGCTGCAGCTGCGAAGCCGCCAACCCGTAACCATGCACCATGCCACCAGGGCTTTCCAGACGGAGCACAACCTGATCCTGCGGTTTGAATGCTGCGAGTACCGCCGTTATCTCTTCACGTAGCGAGTTCACTTCATGGGCGTCCATGCTGCCTTTAAAATCCAGCACCCAGACGCGAGGTTTACTGTCAGTTGCCACCTCGCCCAGTTTGGCTTTCGCTTTTGCTGCTTTCGCTTCTTGCTTGTGCTTTTTCTTCTGCGCTTTGTGCCACTGTTTTTGCTGATGTGAGTCCATCAGCGCCGCGGCCAGTTCTTCTTTCATCTCCTTATACTGTTCGCTGAGATTGTTGACCCGTAACTCGCCACGCTGGCGTTTATTACGTTGAGCAACATTGACAATAATGGCGGCAATCGCCGCAATCGCTAGCACAACGGTAACGATTTTAGCCAAAAACAAACCATATTCAGACAACAATTCCACGAGTCCCCACCTTGGTTAAACAACGCTTTGGCTCACAGTTTACAACAGGCATGTTAAGCCGTCTCGCAGAGATGTTATTGCAGCGAAAGTATGACAAAGTATCCATTTTGCGGTGTTATCGCCCCAGGCTGATTGAAATGCCCTTCTGTTTCAGGCATAAAGCCCCAAAGTCATAAAGTACACTGGCAGCGCGACAGACAACGTCGTTGAGGAGTAGCCATGCATTACCAGCCAAAACAAGATTTACTCAATGATCGCATTATCCTGGTGACGGGAGCCAGCGATGGGATTGGTCGTGAAGCCGCGATGACGTATGCACGCTATGGTGCGACAGTGATTCTGTTGGGCCGTAATGAAGAAAAATTACGTCAGGTAGCCAGCCACATAAACGAAGAAACTGGGCGTCAGCCACAGTGGTTTATTCTCGATTTGCTGACCTGCACGTCCGAAAATTGCCAACAACTGGCACAGCGCATTGTCGTTAATTATCCGCGTCTGGATGGTGTTTTGCATAATGCCGGATTGCTCGGCGATGTTTGCCCAATGAGCGAACAAAATCCGCAGGTCTGGCAGGACGTCATGCAGGTCAACGTTAATGCCACCTTTATGCTCACCCAGGCACTGCTTCCTTTATTACTCAAATCGGACGCCGGTTCACTGGTCTTTACTTCATCAAGCGTTGGACGTCAGGGACGAGCCAACTGGGGTGCATATGCAGCGTCGAAATTTGCCACCGAAGGGATGATGCAGGTACTGGCCGATGAATATCAGCAGCGCCTGCGCGTCAACTGCATTAACCCAGGCGGTACGCGCACCGCAATGCGCGCAAGCGCCTTCCCGACCGAAGAACCACAGAAACTTAAAACACCCGCTGATATCATGCCGCTCTACCTCTGGCTGATGGGCGATGACAGCCGCCGTAAAACCGGCATGACCTTTGACGCCCAACCGGGCCGTAAACCAGGAATTTCCCAATGAGTGATGAACGCTACCAACAGCGTCAGCAGCGAGTGAAAGAAAAAGTAGATGCTCGTGTGGCCCAGGCCCAGGATGAACGCGGTATTATCATCGTCTTTACCGGCAATGGAAAAGGCAAAACCACCGCGGCATTTGGTACGGCAACACGCGCAGTTGGTCACGGAAAAAAAGTGGGCGTCGTGCAGTTTATTAAAGGCACCTGGCCTAATGGCGAACGCAATCTGCTGGAGCCACATGGCGTTGAGTTTCAGGTGATGGCAACGGGCTTTACCTGGGATACACAAAACCGCGAGTCTGATACCGCCGCCTGCCGCGAAGTCTGGCAACATGCAAAGCGGATGCTTGCTGATTCCTCACTGGATATGGTTTTGCTTGATGAACTGACGTATATGGTGGCGTATGACTATTTGCCACTGGAAGAAGTGGTGCAGGCGTTAAATGAACGTCCACATCAACAGACGGTGATTATCACGGGTCGAGGCTGTCATCGGGATATTCTTGAACTGGCGGATACGGTAAGTGAGCTGCGCCCCATCAGACATGCGTTTGATGCCGGTGTTAAGGCGCAAATAGGGATTGATTATTAATCTGTAAAAATGCCGGATATGACGTCCGGCATACTTTGATTAACCGTTATTACGCCCGCCAGAACGACGACCGCCGCTCACCTGACTGTGACGTTTCACCGCACGACGAATCTGATTAGCCTTCATGCGACGACGGTCTTTTTCTACAGCGACTTTAGAGCTGGTTTCTGGCGGAAGCTCCACCAGTTCGCGCAGATAGTTAGTCTGGGCGAGGTCCAGCTCCGTCCAGCCACCGCGTGGCAGACCTTTTGGCAGTGGGATATCACCGTAACGAACACGGATCAGGCGGCTCACCTGCACACCAACCGCTTCCCACAGACGACGAACTTCACGGTTACGGCCTTCGGTCAGAGTCACGTTGTACCACTGGTTGATCCCTTCGCCGCCGCTGAACTTGATGGTTTTAAAAGCTGCCGGACCATCTTCCAGTTGCACGCCACGACTCAAATCACGCAGTTTCGCGTCGTCAACCTGACCAAATACACGCACGGCGTATTCACGTTCAACTTCACGGCTTGGATGCATTAAACGGTTTGCCAGTTCACCATCGGTGGTGAACAGCAGCAGACCACAGGTGTTAACGTCCAGACGACCTACGGCAATCCAGCGTGCGCCACGCAGCTTTGGCAGACGGTCAAACACCGTCGGACGCCCTTCCGGATCGTTACGGGTACACAACTCACCTTCCGGTTTGTAATAGGCCAGAACGCGACAAATTTGTTCAGCGGACTCACGTACCGAAATCAGATGACCATCGATACGAATTTTCAGCCCAGGGGTAACTTCAACGCGATCGCCGAGTTTAGCAATTTTGCCATCAACACTCACACGACCGGCTTCAATAATAGATTCGATTTCACGGCGGGAGCCGTGGCCAGCGCGGGCCAGCACTTTCTGTAATTTTTCGCTCATAGAGCTTCCTTTTGGTGTCGCCTTCACAGGCGTCGAACAGGAGAATCAATGGCTCCGTATAGCGCCATTTTAAGGCCGCGTAGTATACAGAGTTACGCACTTATAAGAAAGGCTTCACATCACCTACGCCTTCACGCACCACGACCGGCGTATCATCGGTAAGATCAATAACCGTTGTTGGTTTCTGCCCGAGATAGCCGCCGTGAATAATCAAATCTACCTGTTTTTCCAGACGGTCTTTAATTTCTTCGGGATCGGATTCGGTAAATTCGCTGCCTGGCAGCATTAGCGAAGTGGAAAGCATCGGTTCGCCCAGTGCTTCAAGCAACGCCTGCGCAATCGGGTTAGAAGGCACACGCATACCGATGGTTTTGCGTTTCTCCTGCAACAGACGGCGTGGCACTTCCTTCGTCCCCTTCAGGATGAAGGTATAGCTGCCCGGCGTGTTGTTTTTCATCAAACGAAACGCAACGTTATCCACGAATGAATAGGTCGAGAGTTCAGAAAGATCGCGACACATCAGGGTAAAGTTGTGACCGTCCGGCAGCTGGCGAATACGACAAATACGCTCCATGGCGTTTTTATCTTCAACTTTACAGCCGAGCGCATAGCCGGAATCAGTTGGATAGACAATCACCCCGCCTTTACGCACGATCTCCACCGCCTGGTTGATCAGACGTTGCTGCGGGTTATCAGGATGAATATAAAAAAACTGGCTCATAATTCCCTCTCTGTGGTGTTCTGCGGCTGTTCCCATAGCTGCCAGACGCCTTCAACGCCTGCGGGCAGCCAGAGTTTACGACCCAGTTCGATCCACGGGCATGGCTGATGAAAATCAGATCCTTGTGATGCCCATAAATGATGCTGACGCGCAAGTGTGGCCAGCAGGGTGCGTTCATTGGGCGATTGCTGGCACTGCGCGACTTCCATCGCGTCGCCGTGGTGTTCGGCAAAATGCGCAACCAATCTTTTCAGCCATTTAGCACTAAGATTGTACCGCCCAGGATGAGCTAGCACCGCCTTACCGCCAGAATGATGAATGACATCAATAGCTTGTTCTATTGTACACCACTGTGGCGGAACGTATCCGGTTTTCCCGCGCGCCAGATACTTTTTAAAGACATCTGCCATTGAACTGGCTTTGCCGCACTCCACAAGGAAACGCGCAAAATGACCGCGCGTCACTGCGCCGCCCTGCGCCAGTCGTTGTGCGCCTTCCAGCGCCCCAGGTATTTGCGCTTTTTCAAGTCTTTCGGCAATTTGCTGCGCCCGCTGATTGCGCCGTTCTGTCTGCTGCGCGAGGAACTCACACATTAGCGGATGAGTAATATCAATATTCAGCCCGACAATATGAATTTCATGATTTTCCCAGACCGTGGAAATTTCCACGCCGGGAATAAGATTCAGCGCCAGTCCCGAACGTGAAATTTCCTCTCTTGCTGGCGCGATTGCAGCTGTGGTGTCATGGTCGGTGATCGCCAGGGTGCCGACGCGCATCTCGACTGCACGGTGCACCAATGCTTCTGGCGTCAGGCAGCCATCGGAAGCTGTGGTATGGCTGTGCAGGTCGTAAATCACTGCATAATTCGTGTCGCTCAAGGCGCACTCCCGTTCTGGATAATGTTTTTTGCGCCGACATCATAACGGGTCTGGCAAATATTCTGAAATGAGCTGTTGACAATTAATCATCAAACCAGTTGACTAGTACGCAAGTTCACGTAAAAAGGGTATCGACAATGAAAGCAATTTTCGTACTGAAAGGTTGGTGGCGCACTTCCTGAAACGGGCAGTGTATTCACCATGCGTAAAGCAATCAGATACCCAGCCCGCCTAATGAGCGGGCTTTTTTTTGAACAAAATTAGAGAATAACAATGCAAACACAAAAACCGACTCTCGAACTGCTAACCTGCGAAGGCGCTTATCGCGACAACCCGACTGCGCTTTTTCACCAGTTGTGTGGGAATCGTCCGGCAACGCTGCTGCTGGAATCCGCAGATATCGACAGCAAAGATGATTTAAAAAGCCTGCTGCTGATAGACAGTGCGCTGCGCATTACAGCATTAGGTGACACCGTCACAATTCAGGCACTTTCCGGCAATGGCGAAGCCCTGCTGGCACTACTGGATAACGCCCTGCCTGCGGGTGTGGAAAGTGAACAATCACCAAACTGCCGTGTGCTGCGCTTCCCCCCTGTCAGTCCACTGCTGGATGAAGACACCCGCTTATGCTCCCTTTCGGTTTTTGACGCTTTCCGTTTATTGCAGAATCTGTTGAATGTACCGAAGGAAGAACGAGAAGCAATGTTCTTCGGCGGCCTGTTCTCTTATGGCCTTGTGGCAGGATTTGAAGATTTACCGCAACTGTCAGCGGAAAATAACTGCCCTGATTTCTGTTTTTATCTCGCTGAAACGCTGATGGTGATTGACCATCAGAAAAAAAGCACCCGTATTCAGGCCAGCCTGTTTGCTCCGAATGAAGAAGAAAAACAACGTCTCACTGCTCACCTGAACGAACTACGTCAGCAACTGACCGAAGCCGCGCCGCCGCTGCCAGTGGTTTCCGTGCCGCATATGCGTTGTGAATGTAATCAGAGCGATGAAGAGTTCGGTGGCGTAGTGCGTTTGTTGCAAAAAGCGATTCGCGCTGGAGAAATTTTCCAGGTGGTGCCATCTCGCCGTTTCTCTCTGCCCTGCCCGTCACCGCTGGCGGCCTATTACGTGCTGAAAAAGAGTAATCCCAGCCCGTACATGTTTTTTATGCAGGATAATGATTTCACCCTATTTGGCGCGTCGCCGGAAAGCTCGCTCAAGTATGATGCCACCAGCCGCCAGATTGAGATCTACCCGATTGCCGGAACACGCCCACGCGGTCGTCGCGCCGATGGTTCACTGGACAGAGATCTCGACAGCCGTATTGAACTGGAAATGCGTACTGACCATAAAGAGCTGTCTGAACATCTGATGCTGGTTGATCTCGCCCGTAATGATCTGGCACGCATTTGCACCCCTGGCAGCCGCTACGTCGCCGATCTCACCAAAGTTGACCGTTATTCCTATGTGATGCACCTCGTCTCTCGCGTAGTCGGCGAACTGCGTCACGATCTTGACGCCCTGCACGCTTATCGCGCCTGTATGAATATGGGGACGTTAAGCGGTGCGCCGAAAGTACGCGCTATGCAGTTAATTGCCGAGGCGGAAGGTCGTCGCCGCGGCAGCTACGGCGGCGCGGTAGGTTATTTCACCGCGCATGGCGATCTCGACACCTGCATTGTGATCCGCTCGGCGCTGGTGGAAAACGGTATCGCCACCGTGCAAGCGGGTGCTGGTGTAGTCCTTGATTCTGTTCCGCAGTCGGAAGCCGACGAAACCCGTAACAAAGCCCGCGCTGTACTGCGCGCTATTGCCACCGCGCATCATGCACAGGAGACTTTCTGATGGCTGACATTCTGCTGCTCGATAATATCGACTCTTTTACGTACAACCTGGCAGATCAGTTGCGCAGCAATGGTCATAACGTGGTGATTTACCGCAACCATATTCCGGCGCAGACCTTAATTGAACGCCTAGCGACGATGAGCAATCCGGTACTGATGCTTTCTCCTGGCCCCGGTGTGCCGAGCGAAGCCGGTTGTATGCCGGAACTCCTCACCCGCTTGCGTGGCAAGCTGCCCATTATTGGCATTTGCCTCGGACATCAGGCAATTGTCGAAGCTTACGGGGGCTATGTCGGTCAGGCGGGCAAAATTCTTCACGGTAAAGCGTCGAGCATTGAACATGACGGTCAGGCGATGTTTGCCGGATTAACAAACCCGCTGCCGGTGGCGCGTTATCACTCGCTGGTTGGCAGTAACATTCCGGCCGGTTTAACCATCAACGCCCATTTTAATGGCATGGTGATGGCAGTACGTCACGATGCGGATCGCGTTTGTGGATTCCAGTTCCATCCGGAATCCATTCTCACCACCCAGGGCGCTCGCCTGCTGGAACAAACGCTGGCCTGGGCGCAGCAGAAACTAGAGCCAGCCAACACGCTGCAACCGATTCTGGAAAAACTGTATCAGGCGCAGACGCTTAGCCAACAAGAAAGCCACCAGCTGTTTTCAGCGGTGGTGCGTGGCGAGCTGAAGCCGGAACAACTGGCGGCGGCGCTGGTGAGCATGAAAATTCGCGGTGAGCACCCGAACGAGATCGCCGGGGCAGCAACCGCGCTACTGGAAAACGCAGCGCCGTTCCCGCGCCCGGATTATCTGTTTGCTGATATCGTCGGTACTGGCGGTGACGGCAGCAACAGTATCAATATTTCTACCGCCAGTGCGTTTGTCGCCGCGGCCTGTGGGCTGAAAGTGGCGAAACACGGTAACCGCAGCGTCTCCAGTAAATCCGGCTCGTCGGATCTGCTGGCGGCATTCGGTATTAATCTTGATATGAACGCCAATAAATCGCGCCAGGCGCTGGACGAGTTAGGCGTATGTTTCCTCTTTGCGCCGAAATATCACACCGGATTCCGCCACGCGATGCCGGTTCGCCAGCAACTGAAAACCCGCACCCTGTTCAATGTGCTGGGGCCATTGATTAACCCGGCGCATCCGCCGCTGGCGTTAATTGGTGTTTATAGTCCGGAACTGGTGCTGCCGATTGCCGAAACCTTGCGCGTGCTGGGGTATCAACGCGCGGCGGTGGTGCACAGCGGCGGGATGGATGAAGTTTCATTACACGCGCCGACAATCGTTGCCGAGCTGCATGACGGCAAAATTAAGAGCTATCAATTGACCGCTGAAGATTTTGGCCTGACTCCCTACCACCAGGAGCAACTGGCAGGCGGAACACCTGAAGAAAACCGTGACATTTTAACACGCTTGTTACAAGGTAAAGGCGACGCCGCCCATGAAGCAGCCGTCGCTGCGAACGTCGCCATGTTAATGCGCCTGCATGGCCATGAAGATCTGCAAGCCAATGCGCAAACCGTTCTTGAGGTACTGCGCAGTGGTTCCGCTTACGACAGAGTTACCGCGCTGGCGGCACGAGGGTAAATGATGCAAACCGTTTTAGCGAAAATCGTCGCAGACAAGGCGATTTGGGTAGAAACCCGCAAACAGCAGCAACCGCTGGCCAGTTTTCAGAATGAGGTTCAGCCGAGCACACGACATTTTTATGATGCGCTACAGGGTGCACGCACGGCGTTTATTCTGGAGTGTAAAAAAGCGTCGCCGTCAAAAGGCGTGATCCGTGATGATTTCGATCCAGCACGCATTGCCGCCATTTATAAACATTACGCTTCGGCAATTTCGGTGCTGACTGATGAGAAATATTTTCAGGGGAGCTTTGATTTCCTCCCCATCGTCAGCCAAATCGCCCCGCAGCCGATTTTATGTAAAGACTTCATTATCGACCCTTACCAGATCTATCTGGCGCGCTATTACCAGGCCGATGCCTGCTTATTAATGCTTTCAGTACTGGATGACGACCAATATCGCCAGCTTGCAGCCGTCGCTCACAGTCTGGAGATGGGGGTGCTGACCGAAGTCAGTAATGAAGAGGAACTGGAGCGCGCCATTGCATTAGGGGCAAAGGTCGTTGGCATCAACAACCGCGATCTGCGTGATTTGTCGATTGATCTCAACCGTACCCGCGAGCTTGCGCCGAAACTGGGGCACAACGTAACGGTAATCAGCGAATCCGGCATCAATACTTACGCTCAGGTGCGCGAGTTAAGCCACTTCGCTAACGGTTTTCTGATTGGTTCGGCGTTGATGGCCCATGACGATTTGCACGCCGCCGTGCGCCGGGTGTTGCTGGGTGAGAATAAAGTATGTGGCCTGACGCGTGGGCAAGATGCTAAAGCAGCTTATGACGCGGGCGCGATTTACGGTGGGTTGATTTTTGGTGCGACATCACCGCGTTGCGTCAACGTTGAACAGGCGCAGGAAGTGATGGCTGCGGCACCGTTGCAGTATGTTGGCGTGTTCCGCAATCACGATATTGCCGATGTGGTGGACAAAGCTAAGGTGTTATCGTTGGCGGCAGTGCAACTGCATGGTAATGAAGATCAGCTGTATATCGATACGCTGCGTGAAGCTCTGCCAGCACATGTTGCCATCTGGAAAGCATTAAGCGTCGGTGAAACCCTGCCCGCCCGCGAGTTTCAGCACGTTGATAAATATGTTTTAGACAACGGCCAGGGTGGAAGCGGGCAACGTTTTGACTGGTCACTATTAAATGGTCAATCGCTTGGCAACGTTCTGCTGGCGGGGGGCTTAGGCGCAGATAACTGCGTGGAAGCGGCACAAACCGGCTGCGCCGGACTTGATTTTAATTCTGCTGTAGAGTCGCAACCGGGCATCAAAGACGCACGTCTTTTGGCCTCGGTTTTCCAGACGCTGCGCGCATATTAAGGAAAGGAACAATGACAACATTACTTAACCCCTATTTTGGTGAGTTTGGCGGCATGTACGTGCCACAAATCCTGATGCCTGCTCTGCGCCAGCTGGAAGAAGCTTTTGTCAGCGCGCAAAAAGATCCTGAATTTCAAGCCCAGTTCAACGACCTGCTGAAAAACTATGCCGGGCGTCCAACCGCACTGACCAAATGCCAGAACATTACAGCCGGGACGAACACCACGCTGTATCTCAAGCGTGAAGATTTGCTGCACGGCGGCGCACATAAAACCAACCAGGTGCTGGGGCAGGCGTTGCTGGCGAAGCGGATGGGTAAAACCGAAATCATCGCCGAAACCGGGGCCGGTCAGCATGGCGTGGCGTCGGCCCTTGCCAGCGCCCTGCTCGGCCTGAAATGCCGTATTTATATGGGTGCCAAAGACGTTGAACGCCAGTCGCCTAACGTTTTTCGTATGCGCTTAATGGGTGCGGAAGTGATCCCGGTACATAGCGGTTCCGCCACGCTGAAAGATGCCTGTAATGAGGCGCTACGCGACTGGTCCGGCAGTTATGAAACCGCGCACTATATGCTGGGCACCGCGGCTGGCCCGCATCCTTATCCGACCATTGTCCGTGAGTTTCAGCGGATGATTGGCGAAGAAACCAAAGCGCAGATTCTGGAAAGAGAAGGTCGCCTGCCGGATGCCGTTATCGCCTGTGTTGGCGGCGGTTCGAATGCCATCGGCATGTTTGCTGATTTCATCAATGAAACCAACGTCGGCCTGATTGGTGTGGAGCCTGGTGGTCACGGTATCGAAACTGGCGAGCACGGCGCACCGCTAAAACATGGTCGCGTGGGCATTTATTTCGGTATGAAAGCGCCGATGATGCAAACCGAAGACGGGCAGATTGAAGAATCTTACTCCATCTCCGCCGGACTGGATTTCCCGTCTGTCGGCCCACAACACGCGTATCTTAACAGCACTGGACGCGCTGATTACGTGTCTATTACCGATGATGAAGCCCTTGAAGCCTTCAAAACGCTGTGCCTGCACGAAGGGATCATCCCGGCGCTGGAATCCTCCCACGCCCTGGCCCATGCGCTGAAAATGATGCGCGAAAACCCGGATAAAGAGCAGCTACTGGTGGTTAACCTTTCCGGTCGCGGCGATAAAGACATCTTCACCGTTCACGATATTTTGAAAGCACGAGGGGAAATCTGATGGAACGCTACGAATCTCTGTTTGCCCAGTTGAAGGAGCGCAAAGAAGGCGCATTCGTTCCTTTCGTCACGCTCGGTGATCCGGGCATTGAGCAGTCATTGAAAATTATCGATACGCTAATTGAAGCCGGTGCTGACGCGCTGGAGTTAGGTATCCCCTTCTCCGACCCACTGGCGGATGGCCCGACCATTCAAAACGCCACTCTGCGCGCCTTTGCGGCAGGTGTGACTCCGGCACAATGTTTTGAAATGCTGGCACTGATTCGCCAGAAACACCCGACCATTCCCATTGGCCTGTTGATGTATGCCAATCTGGTGTTTAACAAAGGCATTGATGAGTTTTATGCCCAGTGCGAGAAAGTCGGCGTCGATTCGGTGCTGGTTGCCGATGTGCCAGTTGAAGAGTCCGCACCCTTCCGCCAGGCCGCGTTGCGCCATAATGTCGCACCTATCTTCATCTGCCCGCCAAATGCCGATGACGACCTGCTGCGCCAGATAGCCTCTTACGGTCGTGGTTACACATATTTGCTGTCACGAGCGGGCGTGACCAGCGCAGAAAACCGCGCCGCGTTACCCCTCAATCATCTGGTTGCGAAGCTGAAAGAGTACAACGCTGCACCTCCATTGCAGGGGTTTGGTATTTCCGCCCCGGATCAGGTAAAAGCAGCGATTGATGCAGGAGCTGCGGGCGCGATTTCTGGTTCGGCCATTGTTAAAATCATCGAGCAACATATTAATGAGCCAGAGAAAATGCTGGCGGCACTGAAAGTTTTTGTACAACCGATGAAAGCGGCGACGCGCAGTTAATCCCACAGCCGCCAGTTCCGCTGGCGGCATTTTAACTTTCTTTAATGAAGCCGGAAAAATCCTAAATTCATTTAATATTTATCTTTTTACCGTTTCGCTTACCCCGGTCGAACGTCAACTTACGTCATTTTTCCGCCCAACAGTAATATAATCAAACAAATTAATCCCGCAACATAACACCAGTAAAATCAATAATTTTCTCTAAGTCACTTATTCCTCAGGTAATTGTTAATATATCCAGAATGTTCCTCAAAATATATTTTCCCTCTATCTTCTCGTTGCGCTTAATTTGACTAATTCTCATTAGCGACTAATTTTAATGAGTGTCGACACACAACACTCATATTAATGAAACAATGCAACGCAACGGGAGAAATAACATGGCCGAACATCGTGGTGGTTCAGGAAATTTCGCCGAAGACCGTGAGAAGGCATCCGACGCAGGCCGTAAAGGCGGTCAGCATAGCGGCGGTAATTTTAAAAATGATCCGCAACGCGCATCTGAAGCGGGTAAAAAAGGCGGTCAACAAAGCGGTGGTAATAAATCAGGCAAATCCTGATTCACCGTTAATTATTAATATCAGCTGATAAAGATAATTGCATCTGCGGGCCGTATGGCTCGCAGTGATTTCACTGGAGAAAAATATGAATATGAAGACCATTGAAGATGTATTTATTCAACTGCTTTCAGATACCTACAGCGCAGAAAAACAATTAACCCGGGCACTGGCAAAACTCGCAAGAGCAACATCAAATGAAAAATTAAGTCAGGCTTTTCATGCGCACCTCGAGGAAACTCATGGACAGATTGAACGAATTGATCAAGTTGTGGAATCAGAATCAAATCTGAAAATTAAGCGCATGAAATGTGTGGCAATGGAAGGTCTTATTGAAGAAGCTAATGAGGTCATCGAAAGTACCGAGAAAAACGAAGTGCGTGATGCCGCACTGATTGCCGCAGCACAGAAAGTCGAGCATTATGAGATTGCCAGTTACGGGACATTAGCGACGCTGGCCGAACAATTAGGTTACCGTAAAGCAGCGAAGCTTCTGAAAGAAACCCTGGAAGAAGAAAAGGCCACCGACATCAAACTGACTGATCTGGCCCTTAATAACGTAAATAAGAAAGCCGAAAATAAAGCCTGAAATATGAATTTTAACTTTTAGTCATTTTATAAAGAGGACATTTTCATGAATCGTATTGAACATTATCATGACTGGTTACGTGACGCCCACGCAATGGAAAAGCAAGCCGAATCTATGCTTGAATCCATGGCCAGCCGTATAGATAATTATCCTGAACTACGCGCTCGTATTGAACAACATCTTAGTGAAACCAAAAACCAGATTGTTCAACTGGAAACTATTCTTGATCGTAATGACATTTCACGTTCAGTCATTAAAGATTCCATGAGTAAAATGGCTGCGCTTGGGCAGTCAATCGGTGGTATATTCCCTTCTGATGAAATAGTTAAAGGCTCTATTAGCGGATATGTCTTCGAGCAATTTGAAATCACCTGTTACACCTCACTATTAGCAGCAGCAAAAAATGCCGGTGATACAGTCTCAATTCCGATCATCGAAGCGATTTTAAATGAGGAAAAGCAAATGGCCTACTGGCTGATTCAGCATATTCCGCAAACAACTGAGAAATTTTTAATTCGTTCTGAAACTGATGGCGTAGAAGCGAAGAAATAATACCCTTTATACCATGTCCTTATTGACCCCGTATATTACGGGGTCGTTTTTGTGCGGAATTAAAAACGATATCCTGCTGAGAACATAAACACCCACGGATCGAGGCGTACGCTATCGTGTTGCTGTGCACCGCCTAGCTTATAATTGGCGGTGGTATCGATATCCATGTACCACACTGACATGTTAACCAACCAGTCACGGTTAATCAGATAATCAACCCCCACCTGCCCGGCAGCTCCCCAGGAATCTTTCAGACTGAGATCGGAAAGCCCCGCCTCTTTGCCATGATCGTTAAATCCATTATCAAAGAAGGTGGTGTAGTTAATACCGGCCCCAACGTAAGGACGGAATTTGCTGCTGGCATCACCAAAATACCACTGCGCCATCAGTGTTGGCGGCAGATGGTGAACGGTTGCAATATCGCCGGTCGCCCGGGTGCCGATTTTATGGCGGAACGGCGTCGCTGCCAGTAATTCCACACCAATGTTGTCGGTCGCCATATAAGTAAACGTCAAGCCCAGTTGAGTGTTATTGGTCACGCTGAATCCACCCAGACTTCCTAACGTACCACCAGCACCTTCTGTTGGACGTACGGTTGCAGAACCTGCACGCATAAAAAATTCGCCTGCTTCATGCGCAAAGGCACTGCCAGAAAGAAGAGTTGTTACTGCCAAAGCCGCCACTGTTAACTTTTTCATATCCGCTCCGTCGTTATGGTTATAAAAACGTGACGAATATACCTACATTGGAGTAACAAATGATCCTACATAGATCACATTACATATGATAATTCACCATTTATTGATCTGGATTAATTTAGAAGTTGCATTGAGAATCCTGGTTAATGTGATTTAAATCAATTTTTAAATATTTTCTCTACGCAAATATTAACTCGATCGCCACTTGCCGCGGTTTGCCCACGCCTGAAGGCCAGCAATTACCTCCGCTTTACAAAGATATGCTTTTCCATACAAGACCTGATGCTGCCACCCGAGGCTTAACCAGGGTACAATTGCCCGCTAATTAACACCTGCATAAAACTCAAGGAGAGTGCATGTCTATCACGGCGCAGTCCGTATACCGTGACACCGGAAATTTCTTCCGTAATCAATTTATGACCATTCTGTTGGTATCGTTGCTATGTGCGTTTATCACAGTGGTGTTAGGGCATGTTTTCTCACCCAGTGATGCACAGCTTGCGCAGCTCAATGACGGCGTGCCCGTTAGCGGCAGTAGTGGGTTGTTCGACCTGGTTCAGAATATGTCACCGGAACAGCAACAAATTTTGCTGCAGGCTTCAGCTGCGTCCACTTTTTCAGAATTAATCGGTAACGCCATTCTCGCCGGAGGCGTAATATTAATTATCCAGCTGGTGTCTGCGGGTCAGAGAGTCAGTGCGCTGCGAGCTATTGGTGCCAGTGCGCCGATATTGCCCAAGTTATTTATTCTGATTTTTCTGACTACCCTTTTAGTACAGATTGGCATCATGCTGGTGGTCGTTCCGGGAATTATCATGGCCATTTTACTGGCCCTGGCACCGGTGATGCTGGTACAGGACAAAATGGGCATTTTTGCCTCGATGCGTAGCAGTATGCGGCTGATTTGGGCGAATATGCGTCTGGTGGCACCCGCAGTACTGAGCTGGTTGCTGGCAAAAACACTGTTGCTGCTTTTTGCCTCTTCTTTTGCCGCATTAACCCCGGAAATTGGTGCCGTACTGGCGAACACCTTGAGCAACCTGATTTCTGCCATATTGCTCATCTATCTGTTCCGCCTGTATATGTTGATTCGCCAATAACCTTAAGCATTTGATTACGGTATCGTAAAATGAAGCAGTTTCTTGATTTTTTACCGCTGGTTGTCTTTTTCGCGTTTTACAAGATTTATGACATCTATGCGGCTACTGCAGCGCTGATCGTCGCCACGGCGATTGTGCTTATCTATAGCTGGGTTCGCTTTCGTAAGGTTGAGAAGATGGCCCTGATCACTTTTGTTCTGGTGGTCGTCTTCGGTGGCTTGACGCTGTTCTTCCACAATGATGAGTTTATTAAATGGAAGGTTACAGTCATTTATGCTCTGTTTGCGGGAGCCCTGTTAGTCAGCCAATGGGTGATGAAAAAGCCGCTAATTCAGCGGATGCTGGGTAAAGAACTCACGCTGCCGCAACCGGTATGGTCGAAGCTAAATCTGGCCTGGGCTGTTTTCTTTATCCTTTGCGGTCTGGCAAACATCTACATCGCATTCTGTCTGCCGCAAAATATTTGGGTCAACTTTAAAGTCTTTGGCCTGACCGCCCTTACCTTAATCTTCACATTGTTAAGCGGTATCTATATCTACCGCCACATGCCGCAGGAAGATAAATCCTAACCAGACTGCCAGTCCTTCGGGGCTGGCGCTGTATCTCCTCTGTTCTCCTCAGGAAAATCATAGTAGCATCGCGCCTGTGATTTTCCTTTTAAGTCGGTTTTACCATGTCTACAACACATAACGTCCCTCAGGGCGATCTTGTTTTACGTACTTTAGCCATGCCCGCCGATACCAATGCCAATGGTGACATCTTTGGTGGTTGGTTAATGTCACAAATGGATATTGGCGGCGCTATTCTGGCAAAAGAAATTGCCCACGGTCGCGTAGTGACTGTGCGGGTTGAAGGAATGACTTTCTTACGGCCGGTTGCGGTCGGCGATGTGGTGTGCTGCTATGCACGCTGTGTCCAGAAAGGGACGACATCGGTCAGCATTAATATTGAAGTGTGGGTGAAAAAAGTAGCGTCTGAACCAATCGGGCAACGCTATAAAGCGACAGAAGCATTATTTAAGTATGTCGCGGTTGATCCTGAAGGAAAACCTCGCGCCTTACCTGTTGAGTAATAGTCAAAAGCCTCCGGTCGGAGGCTTTTGACTTTCTGCTTACTGAATTTCGGTGGTGCCGTTAATTTTAAACAGGATATTCACCACAATCCCACTGCCTAGCTTACCCGGCTCATAACGCCATCTGCGCATCGCATTTTTCACCTCACGCTCAAACATGTTCGCAGGCTTGGCTGAGAGGATTTGTACGTTATCCACGCGACCATCCGGCGTGACGTCAAATTTAACTTTAACCTGCCCTTCAATGCGCAATGCCTGTGCTCGTGCCGGATACTGCGGCTGATTACGGCTTAATGCGCGTGGTCCTGAAGCCACACTGGTAACCGGCTTGCTGGTTGCAGCCGTTGCCGTACTTGATGTGGGGCGCGCGGGTGCCGTATTTTCAAACGGTGATGCCGGACGCGACTCTACGGGTTTGACATCGCGTTTTGGCTGCTCCTGTACCTTTTTCACCGGCTTCGGTTTTGGCTTAGGTTTCGGCTTCGGCTTTTCAATGACCACCGGTGCTTCTTTTGGCGGTTCGGGGATCGGCTCAGGTTCCGGTTCTGGCTCTACCACCGGCTCCGGTGGCGGCTGAACGGCTTGTGGCGGTTCGAGATCAGCAGGCGCAACCATCGTGACAGAAATTGGTTGCGCAGGCGCAGGTAGTTCAATAACCTGATGTACCGAGGTATAGAGCAGACCCGCCACAACAGCACCATGAATGCAGACCGAAAGTAACGTCGGCCAGGGGAAGCGGCGAGGTAAATCAAGGGTCATTGTATTGTAGCTATTCGGCATTGTAGCATTAGCCATAACGGTTATAAGCTTATCTTTAAATGAGAATCAATTGCATGGGAGTTTATCACCATGAGGAGCGTAATTACATACCTTCGGTACAGTTCAGCCATACAAGGCGCTGAAGGTGCAGATTCAACCAGACGACAAAACGACCTGTTCAAGCAGTGGCTGAAGAAGAATGGCGATGCTC
>NZ_JBQZXC010000013.1:0-49789 GCF_053555815.1 Shigella sp. SIG6
GGTCCTGGCAACCCGATGGAGCAGCCGAAAGATGCCAAAGGCACGGGTACGGAATCCGGCATTCAGCCACAGTACGGTGTACCGTATGGTGTCACGCTCAACCCGTTCCTCTCACCATTTGGTCTGCCATGTAAACAGCCAGCATGGGGTTATATCTCGGCGCTGGATCTGAAAACTAATGAAGTGGTGTGGAAGAAACGTATTGGTACGCCGCAGGACAGTATGCCGTTCCCGATGCCGGTTCCGGTGCCGTTCAATATGGGTATGCCGATGCTGGGCGGGCCAATCTCCACGGCGGGTAACGTGCTGTTTATCGCCGCTACGGCAGATAACTACCTGCGCGCTTACAACATGAGCAACGGTGAAAAACTGTGGCAGGGTCGTTTACCGGCGGGTGGTCAGGCAACACCGATGACCTATGAAGTGAATGGCAAGCAGTACGTGGTGATCTCCGCAGGCGGTCACGGTTCATTTGGTACGAAGATGGGCGACTATATTGTGGCTTATGCCCTGCCGGATGATGTGAAATAACCATAATGCCCGGAGAGATCCGGGCATATTTCCGAATACGGTCTTTTTATACCGTAAACCCTAACATCATCCCCGTATCTTCATGCTCCAGCAGATGGCAGTGCGCCATATAAGCATGTTCTTTCGGTGCGTTGTGATTAAACTTCACCAGCACTTCACTGACATTGCCTTCTACCTTAACGGTATCTTTCCAGCCCGCGCGATGAGCCGCTGGCGGTTTGCCATTTTCTGACAAGATACGGAACTGCGTGCCGTGAATATGGAACGGATGCAGCATCATGTCGCCCACGCCAGAGATAACCCAACGTTCGTACTGCCCTTTCGCCGCCGCAAACATCGGCTTATTCATATCAAACGCCTGACCGTTGATTTTATTGGCATGGTGGAAATCGAACTTCCCGCCGTGGTTCATATGATTCATATTGCCGTGCCCCATATGGCCCATCATCTGGCTGTGATCCATTCCGGCCATCGCCTGATCGCCATATTTCTCCATTAGCATCTGCATCCCCATCATATCGAGCATCGGGTCCATAGAAAGTTGCAGCTTGCGTACCGTCAGCCCTTCCAGCGAAGGTAACGCAGGCAGGCTATCAGGCAAAGCACCGGAGGCACTAATAGCAATCGGCTGAATCCGCATTACCGGATGCGGCTTGTCAAACGGTGCAATCGCCATCCCCATCTGGCTGACCGGCAGCGTCACCAGGTCAAAGGGTTTGTTGTCGTTAACCTCCACCAGCACTTCAAAACGCTCGCCCATCAGCACCGGCAGCTCGCTCACCTTCACCGGTTCAGGTAGCAGACCACCGTCGCTGGCAATCACATACAGCGGGCGATTGTCGCTGGTGGCGAAATTGAGCGAGCGGGCATTACAGCCATTGAGCAAACGCAGGCGCAGCCAACCACGCGGGGCAGCGTGTTGTGGGTAGATTGCACCGTTGGTCAGCAGCGTATCGCCAAACCAGCCCACGGCGGCGGTCATCACATCCAGTTGATAATCAATCTGCCCGTCGGCGCTAAATTTCTTATCCTGAACGATCACCGGAACATCATCGATACCCCACTGTTTTGGCAGCATTAATTTCAGAATCTCGTCATCTTCAATCACCACCAGACCAGCCAGCCCCATCGCCACCTGTCGCCCGGTCTTGCCATGTTGATGTGGATGGAACCAGCAGGTAGCGGCAGGTTGATCAACGTTCAACGTCACCGAGCGCTTGCCACCTGGCGGAATAATTCCCTGTGGGCCGCCGTCGACGTCACCCGGTACTTCCAGCCCGTGCCAGTGCAACGTCGTCTCTTCCGCCAGTTGGTTGTAGATATCAACCGTTACCGCTTTACCGCGCTGTAATTTCACCGCCGGCCCCAGCAGATTGCCGTTATAGCCCCAGGTAGTTGCAGTTTTCTCGCCAAAGGTGGACTGACCTGCGCCAATAGTTAACTGAATGCGATTACGGGCATCGGTCGTGAGCAAATCAGGGATCGGTAACGTTGGGCGTTCCGCCGCAAAGACTGCACGGCTCCACAGTGGCAAGGCTGAAGCCACACCCAGTGCGACGGAATATTTCAAGAAATCACGACGTTGCATAGTTATTTCCTTATTCTTAAGCAGGCGAAACAAAATCAAACGTTGAGCATAGTCCTTCCCCTTACGGGAAGGTCAAGCCGCAGACACAATTTAATCGACAATAATGGTCGTCGCCTCGCTCGCAGTGTGCTAACGTTTATCTTCTTTAAGCCCCTGGTAGAAGCAATGAAGACGTTTTTCAGAACAGTGTTATTCGGCAGCCTGATGGCCGTTTGCGCAAACAGTTACGCGCTCAGCGAGTCTGAAGCCGAAGATATGGCCGATTTAACGGCAGTTTTTGTCTTTCTGAAGAACGATTGTGGTTACCAGAACTTACCTAACGGGCAAATTCGTCGCGCACTGGTCTTTTTCGCCCAGCAAAACCAGTGGGATCTCAGTAATTACGACACCTTCGACATGAAAGCTCTCGGTGAAGACAGCTACCGCGATCTCAGCGGCATTGGCATTCCCGTCGCTAAAAAATGCAAAGCCCTGGCCCGCGATTCCTTAAGCCTGCTTGCCTACGTCAAATAATCCCTGATACCTTTTTGTAGAAATATTGACCGTGCATCCGCGGTCAATGTTAGCTATTATGTTGCGCCCTTTTTTTACGGGTGTTAACAAAGGAGGTATCAACCCATGGCCGAAAAAAAACAGTGGCATGAAACGCTACACGACCAGTTTGGGCAGTACTTTGCGGTAGATAACGTTCTGTATCATGAAAAGACCGATCACCAGGATCTGATCATTTTTGAGAACGCTGCATTTGGTCGCGTAATGGCGCTGGATGGCGTAGTACAAACCACCGAGCGCGACGAGTTTATCTATCATGAGATGATGACCCATGTTCCGCTACTGGCCCATGGTCACGCGAAACATGTGCTGATTATCGGCGGCGGCGACGGTGCCATGCTGCGTGAAGTAACCCGACATAAAAACGTTGAGTCAATCACGATGGTGGAAATCGATGCGGGTGTCGTGTCGTTCTGCCGTCAGTATCTGCCCAACCATAACGCCGGTAGCTACGACGATCCGCGCTTTCAACTAGTGATCGACGATGGCGTCAATTTCGTTAATCAAACCAGCCAGACCTTTGATGTCATTATCTCCGACTGCACCGATCCTATCGGTCCCGGCAAAAGCCTGTTCACCTCAGCATTTTATGAAGGCTGCAAACGTTGCCTGAATCCTGGCGGTATCTTCGTCGCACAAAACGGCGTCTGCTTTTTACAGCAGGAAGAAGCCATCGACAGCCATCGCAAACTCAGCCATTACTTCAGCGACGTTGGCTTTTATCAGGCGGCGATCCCGACCTATTACGGCGGTATCATGACTTTTGCATGGGCGACAGATAACGACGCCTTACGCCATCTCTCAACCGAAATTATTCAGGCGCGTTTTCTCGCTTCTGGCCTGAAATGCCGTTATTACAATCCGGCAATCCATACGGCAGCTTTTGCCTTACCTCAGTATCTGCAAGACGCACTGGCTTCACAGCCGTCCTAAGGAGAAGATAAGAAATTGAAAAAACTGAAACTGCATGGCTTTAATAATCTGACCAAAAGTCTGAGTTTTTGTATTTACGATATCTGCTACGCCAAAACTGCCGAAGAGCGCGACGGTTATATTGCTTATATCGATGAACTCTATAATGCCAACCGTCTGACCGAAATCCTGTCAGAAACCTGTTCCATTATCGGGGCCAATATTCTTAACATCGCCCGCCAGGATTACGAACCACAGGGTGCCAGCGTCACTATTCTGGTGAGTGAAGAACCGGTTGACCCGAAACTCATCGACAAAACAGAACACCCCGGCCCACTGCCAGAAACGGTGGTTGCTCATCTCGATAAAAGTCATATTTGCGTACATACCTACCCGGAAAGTCATCCTGAAGGCGGTTTATGTACCTTCCGCGCCGATATTGAAGTCTCTACCTGCGGCGTGATTTCTCCGCTGAAGGCGCTGAATTACCTGATCCACCAGCTTGAGTCCGATATCGTAACCATTGATTATCGCGTGCGCGGTTTTACTCGCGACATTAACGGTATGAAGCACTTTATCGACCATGAGATTAATTCGATTCAGAACTTTATGTCTGACGATATGAAGGCGCTGTATGACATGGTGGATGTAAACGTCTATCAGGAAAATATCTTCCATACCAAGATGTTGCTTAAAGAGTTCGACCTTAAGCACTACATGTTCCACACCAAACCGGAAGATTTAACCGACAGCGAGCGCCAGGAAATTACCGCTGCGCTGTGGAAAGAAATGCGCGAGATTTATTACGGGCGCAATATGCCAGCTGTTTAACGGCTCTGGCGGAGCTCCCAGGCTCCGCCAGATTTATTTACTTCTGCTGCACAAAATTGCGGTAAGCCGCCACGACCTGCAGAAAATCCTCAACGCCGCATAGCGACAGGCTTTCTTCGTCGTAGTAGTTCATCCCCTCTTCCATTTCATCGCCAGCGAATTCCAGTTGATTGGCGCGAACCATCACCTCTTCAGCGTCCATCCACAGGGTGTATTCATGCCCTGCCCGTTGCCAGGACCGTTCGCTACCTTTCAGTGCGTGCGCTGCTTGTTCCACTTCATCAAGCAAGGCCAGGTTTTCTTTCACCTCTTCATTAAACCAGTGCCCGACCACTTCATGCCCCATGGACATACGCACCTTTACCACTCCGGTAATATCGCGCAGAAATTCGTAATCCATAGTGTGTTCCTCTGCTCCCGGCAATGCGCCGAAATCGCATCGCGCCATTGATGTAATTATCGCAGCCTTACCGGAGAAAAACAGCGGAACGGCGATGGTTTAGAAATAAAAAATGCCCGGGAATCTCATTCACCGGGCATTGTGTCGTTTATGCGCAGCGCGTGCGCTTACTTATTACACCGCAGTCTGGAAAATCACCCCATCGGCTTTTTCGGTGTACTGAGAAAGCTGGTTGAAGTTCAGATAACGATAAGTATCAACGGCAGTTTTATCTACTTGCGCAACGTAGGTCTGGTACTCTTCCGGCGTCGGCAGTTTGCCAATCAGCGCCGCAACAGCCGCCAGTTCTGCAGAAGCCAGGAAGACATTCGCGCCAGTACCCAAACGGTTCGGGAAGTTACGGGTAGAGGTGGAAACCACCGTCGCACCGTCTGCTACACGCGCCTGGTTACCCATACACAGGGAACAGCCCGGGATCTCGATACGAGCCCCGCTCTTACCGAAGACGCTGTAGTAGCCTTCTTCCGTCAGTTGCGCGGCGTCCATACGGGTTGGCGGTGCCACCCACAGGCGGGTCGGCAACTGACCTTTGTGCGCATCCAGCAGTTTACCAGCGGCACGGAAGTGACCGATGTTAGTCATGCAAGAACCGATAAATACTTCGTCGATCTTCTCGCCCTGTACCCCAGACAGCGGACGTGCGTCATCCGGATCGTTCGGAGCACACAGGATTGGCTCTTTAATCTCCGCCAGATCGATGTCGATCACTGCCGCGTATTCCGCATCTGCATCGGCTTCCAGCAGCTCAGGATTCGCCAGCCATTTTTCCATGCCCTGAATACGGCGTTCCAGGGTACGACGATCGCCGTAACCTTCCGCGATCATCCACTTCAGCAGGACGATGTTGGAGTTCAGGTATTCGATGATCGGTTCTTTGTTCAGCTTGATAGTACAACCAGCGGCAGAACGCTCGGCGGACGCATCGGTTAGCTCAAAGGCCTGCTCAACTTTCAGATCCGGCAGACCTTCAATTTCCAGAATGCGACCAGAGAAGATGTTTTTCTTGCCTTTCTTCTCAACGGTCAGCAGACCTTGTTTGATCGCATACAGCGGAATGGCGTGTACCAGATCGCGCAGGGTGATGCCCGGCTGCATTTTGCCTTTGAAGCGCACCAGAACGGATTCCGGCATATCCAGCGGCATTACGCCAGTTGCGGCAGCAAACGCCACCAGACCAGAACCCGCCGGGAAAGAGATACCGATCGGGAAACGGGTATGGGAGTCACCGCCGGTACCGACGGTATCCGGCAGCAGCATACGGTTCAGCCAGGAGTGAATGACGCCGTCACCCGGACGCAGCGACACACCGCCACGGTTCATAATGAAGTCCGGCAGCGTGTGGTGCGTGTTCACGTCAACTGGCTTCGGATACGCCGCGGTGTGGCAGAAAGACTGCATCACCAGGTCAGCCGAGAAGCCCAGGCACGCCAGGTCTTTCAGTTCATCACGGGTCATCGGGCCGGTGGTGTCCTGAGAGCCTACAGAAGTCATTTTCGGTTCGCAGTACGCGCCCGGACGAATGCCTTTCACGCCACAGGCACGGCCTACCATTTTCTGCGCCAGCGAGAAGCCGCGATCGCTCTCAGCGACATCTTTCGCCTGACGGAACACATCACTGTGCGGCAGACCAAGTGCTTCACGCGCTTTGGTGGTCAGGCCACGCCCGATAATCAGCGGAATACGGCCGCCAGCACGCACTTCATCAATCAGCACGTCGGTTTTCAGTTCGAAGGTCGCCAGCAGTTCGCCTGTTTCGTGGTTACGCACTTCACCTTTGTACGGGTAAACGTCAATCACGTCGCCCATGTTCAGGTTAGAGACGTTGACTTCGATTGGCAGTGCACCCGCGTCTTCCATCGTGTTAAAGAAGATGGGTGCAATTTTACCGCCGAGGCACAAACCACCGCCGCGTTTGTTCGGCACATGTGGAATATCATCGCCCATAAACCACAGAACGGAGTTCGTGGCGGATTTACGCGATGAACCCGTACCCACAACGTCACCGACGTACGCCAGCGGGAAACCTTTCTGTTGCAGAGCTTCAATCTGTTTGATCGGGCCAACAACACCTGGCTGGTCTGGCTCAATACCTTCACGGGCGTTTTTCAGCATCGCCAGCGCGTGCAGTGGGATATCCGGGCGTGACCACGCATCCGGTGCCGGAGAAAGGTCATCGGTGTTGGTTTCGCCAGTGACTTTAAAGACGGTAACGGTCAGTTTTTCAGCCAGCGCCGGGCGATTCAGGAACCATTCGGCATCCGCCCAGGACTGCATTACCTGCTTCGCATATTCGTTGCCTGCTTTCGCTTTCTCTTCTACGTCATAGAAGTTATCGAACATCAGCAGCGTGTGAGAAAGTGCTTTGGCAGCAATAGGTGCCAGTTTGGCATCATCCAGCGCGTCGATCAGCGGATGAATGTTGTAACCACCCTGCATGGTGCCCAGCAGTTCGATAGCTTTTTCCGGAGTCAGCAGAGGGGATTTAGCTTCGCCTTTAGCGATAGCAGCCAGGAAGCCTGCTTTTACATAGGCGGCTTCATCGACGCCTGGGGGAACACGGTTGGTTAACAGATCTAACAGGAATTCTTCTTCGCCCGCGGGCGGGTTTTTCAGCAGCTCTACAAGCGCGGCCATTTGGTTTGCATCCAGGGGTTTGGGCGCAATCCCCTCAGCGGCACGCTCAGCTACGTGCTTACGGTATTCTTCTAGCACGACGGTTCTCCTCGCTCTCATTGTCATAGTGCGGCAGGCGATTCTCTTCACGCTCCTGTGAGACAGCAGTTTGTAGGGTAAATGCCCAGTACCGCAACGGGCAGAATAGCAGGATTTTGACGACGTGTTAATCTGTTTACAAAAAAGCAACATAAAAAAGTGGCTGAATCGTTAAGGATGGTCTAGAGATTGTTTCCCTCCGTAAAAACTTCGTTAATTCGCATGGTGATAATCACCTTTCTCAACGAATCCCAAGATTAGTCAAAATTTAAACTACCGCCTCTTTATACTCGGATTCACAGCACCTGCGGGTGGCAGTTCGCCGACCATTGCGATTTCCTTGAGATCCGAATTATGAAAATGACTTTGCCGTTTAAACCCCATGTGCTGGCGCTAATTTGCAGTGCCGGGCTTTGTGCTGCCTCTGCCGGGCTATATATAAAAAGCCGCACAGTGGAAGCGCCTGTAGAACCGCAATCGACACAACTGGCTGTGTCTGACGCTGCCGCTGTTACGCTTCCTGCAACGGTTTCCGCACCTCCCGTAATACCCGCAGTCGTCAAATCCGCATTCAGCACTGCACAAATAGATCAATGGGTCGCACCCGTCGCGCTGTATCCCGACGCCCTACTTTCGCAGGTGCTGATGGCATCAACCTATCCGACAAACGTTGCTCAAGCAGTGCAATGGTCGCACGATAATCCACTTAAACAAGGCGATGCTGCTATTCAGGCGGTATCTGACCAGCCGTGGGACGCCAGCGTTAAATCACTGGTGGCCTTTCCACAATTGATGGCATTGATGGGCGAAAACCCGCAATGGGTGCAAAACCTGGGCGATGCTTTTCTGGCGCAGCCGCAGGACGTGATGGACTCGGTACAGCGATTGCGGCAACTGGCGCAACAAACCGGCTCGCTGAAGTCATCAACCGAACAGAAAGTTATTACCACAACGAAGAAAGCTGTACCGGTAAAACAGACAGTCACGGCACCCGTCATACCATCCAATACCGTTTTAACTGCCAACCCCGTCATTACAGAGCCGGCAACAACCGTCATTTCCATTGAGCCCGCCAATCCTGATGTGGTCTATATTCCCAACTACAACCCAACCGTGGTTTACGGGAACTGGGCCAATACTGCGTATCCGCCGGTTTATCTGCCACCACCAGCCGGAGAACCGTTTGTTGACAGCTTTGTGCGCGGATTCGGCTATAGCATGGGCGTTGCTACCACGTACGCACTATTCAGCAGCATCGACTGGGATGACGACGATCATGACCATCATCATCATGACGATGATGATTATCATCACCACGATGGCGGTCATCGTGACAGTAATGGCTGGCAACACAACGGCGACAACATCAATATCGACGTCAACAATTTCAACCGTATCACCGGTGAGCATCTTACTGATAAGAATATGGCATGGCGGCACAATCCAAACTACCGTAATGGTGTGCCCTATCATGATCAGGATATGGCAAAGCGGTTTCATCAAACCGATGTCAACGGCGGAATGAGTGCCACGCAGCTACCTGCTCCAACACGCGACAGCCAGCGTCAGGCGGCAGCAAGTCAGTTTCAGCAACGAACACACGCCGCCCCCGTCATTACACGAGATACCCAACGTCAGGCAGCGGCACAGCGGTTTAATGAAGCTGAACACTATGGGAGCTATGACGACTTCCGCGACTTCAGCCGTCGCCAACCACTGACCCAGCAGCAAAAGGACGCCGCTCGTCAGCGTTATCAGTCGGCCTCTCCTGAGCAGCGCCAGGCAGTCCGCGAGAAAATGCAGACTAACCCGCAGATCCAGCAGCGAAGGGAGGCGGCGCGCCAGCGTATACAATCGGCATCACCTGAACAACGTCAGGTTTTTCGGGAGAAAGTTCAGGAGAGCCGCCCACAACGTCTAAACGACAGTAACCATACTGTCAGGCTGAATAACGAGCAACGGTCAGCAGTACGCGAACGTCTCTCTGAACGTGGAGCAAGAAGACTGGAAAGGTAAATTGCAGACGTAAAAAAAGCGGCGTGGTTAGCCGCTTTTTTAATTGCCGGATGTTCCGGCAAACGAAAAATTACTTCTTCTTCGCTTTCGGGTTCGGCAGGTCGGTAATGCTACCTTCGAACACTTCTGCCGCCAGGCCCACAGACTCGTGCAGAGTCGGGTGCGCGTGGATGGTCAGTGCGATGTCTTCAGCATCACAACCCATTTCGATTGCCAGGCCGATTTCACCCAGCAGCTCGCCGCCGTTGGTACCAACAATCGCACCACCGATCACACGGTGAGATTCTTTGTCGAAAATCAGCTTGGTCATACCGTCTGCGCAGTCAGAAGCGATAGCACGACCAGAAGCAGCCCACGGGAAGGTGGCGGTTTCATAGCTGATGCCTTTCTCTTTCGCTTCTTTCTCAGTCAGACCTACCCATGCAACTTCTGGTTCGGTATAGGCGATGGACGGGATAACTTTCGGATCGAAGTAGTGTTTCTTACCGGCGATAACTTCAGCGGCAACGTGACCTTCGTGAACACCTTTGTGTGCCAGCATCGGCTGACCGACGATATCGCCGATAGCAAAGATGTGCGGTACGTTGGTACGCAGCTGTTTGTCAACGCGGATGAAACCACGGTCGTCAACTTCCACGCCAGCTTTGCCTGCGTCGAGGTTTTTACCGTTCGGCACACGACCAATCGCTACCAGCACGGCGTCGTAACGCTGCGGTTCAGCTGGTGCTTTTTTGCCTTCCATCGTCACATAAATACCGTCTTCTTTCGCTTCAACGGCGGTAACTTTGGTTTCCAGCATCAGGTTGAATTTCTTGCTGATACGCTTGGTGAAGACTTTAACGATGTCTTTGTCAGCTGCCGGGATAACCTGGTCGAACATTTCAACCACGTCAATCTGTGAACCCAGCGCGTGGTAAACGGTGCCCATTTCCAGACCGATGATACCGCCACCCATTACCAGCAGGCGTTCTGGTACTTCTCTCAGTTCCAGCGCGTCAGTGGAGTCCCAGATACGCGGATCTTCATGCGGAATAAACGGCAGTTGGATCGGGCGAGAACCCGCTGCAATGATCGCATTGTCGAAGTTGATCACGGTTTTGCCGTTCTCACCTTCAACTTCCAGGGTGTTAGCCCCGGTGAATTTACCCAGACCGTTGACCACTTTGACTTTGCGGCCTTTCGCCATACCAGCCAGACCACCGGTCAGCTGATTGATCACTTTCTCTTTCCAGGTACGAATCTTGTCAATATCGGTTTTCGGTTCGCCGAAGACGATACCGTGTTCAGCCAGCGCTTTGGCTTCTTCGATAACTTTTGCTACGTGCAGCAGTGCTTTAGAAGGGATACAGCCGACGTTCAGGCAAACACCGCCAAGGGTGTTGTAACGTTCTACGATTACGGTTTCCAGACCTAAATCAGCGCAACGGAAGGCAGCGGAGTAACCTGCGGGGCCTGCCCCAAGTACCACGACCTGAGTTTTGATTTCAGTACTCATCATGACCTCTATATATTTATCTCCGGCGGTCATACCCGTCGTCTTTCAGGCCGCAGCGGCGTTAGCTTCACGCCCTCACCCCAGTCACGTACTTATGTAAGCTCCTGGGGATTCTGGCGCTTGCTACCTTGCTGCACCCAGAAATCCATAGGGTATGTGAAGTAATACCCTAACCACCACCGGGTCGTTCTATCCGTCGGTATTTTACAAAATTGTTAACAATTTTTAAACAACAAACGGCAACCGATTTGTTTATTCGCTAATAACCTCAATACATTCATGAGATTACCAGAAAAAAGCCGGCCGTTGGGCCGGCTCTTTTACTTACATCACCAGACGGCGAATGTCAGACAGCGTGTTGTTAATGATGGTAATGAAACGGGCACCATCAGCACCGTCAATCACGCGGTGGTCGAAGGAGAGAGAAATCGGCAGCATCAGACGCGGCACGAACTCTTTACCATTCCACACCGGCTCCATCGCGGACTTGGAAACGCCGAGGATAGCCACTTCCGGCGCGTTCACAATCGGCGCGAAGTGGGTAGTACCCAGGCCGCCGATGCTGGAGATGGTGAAGCAACCGCCCTGCATTTCGCCCGCAGTCAGCTTACCGTCACGCGCTTTCTTAGAAATAGTCATCAGCTCGCGAGACAGCTCGATGATGCCTTTCTTGTTGACGTCTTTGAATACCGGAACAACCAGACCGTTCGGGGTATCCACCGCCACACCGATGTTGATGTATTTCTTCAGGGTCAGACGCTGACCGTCTTCCGACAGCGAACTATTGAAGCGAGGCATCTGCTCAAGAGCTGCAGCAACGGCTTTCATGATGAAGACAACCGGGGTGATCTTCACATCCAGCTTACGTTTCGCCGCTTCTTCGTTCTGCTGTTTACGGAACGCTTCCAGCTCGGTGATATCGGTTTTGTCGAAGTGGGTAACATGCGGGATCATCACCCAGTTACGGCTCAGGTTAGCACCAGAAATTTTCTGGATACGGCCCAGTTCCACTTCTTCGATTTCGCCAAACTTGCTGAAGTCCACCTTCGGCCACGGCAGCATGCCAGGGATACCACCGCCAGTCGCCGCCGGAGCTGCTTCTGCACGTTTGATAGCTTCTTTCACGTAAGCCTGAACGTCTTCGCGCAGGATACGACCTTTACGGCCAGTGCCCTTCACTTTCGCCAGGTTAACGCCAAACTCGCGTGCCAGACGGCGGATCAGCGGGGTCGCGTGAACGTAAGCGTCGTTTTCAGCAAATTCAGATTTGCCTTCCGCTTTCGCAGCCGGAGCTGCTGCCGGAGCTTCAGCTTTTGCTGCCGGAGCCGGCGCTGCCGCTTCCTGTTTCGCAGGAGCTGCCGCAGGCGCTGCGCCTTCAACTTCGAAGATCATAATCAGCGAACCAGTTTTCACTTTATCGCCAACGTTGACTTTCAGTTCCTTCACGACGCCTGCAAACGGAGCCGGAACTTCCATAGAAGCTTTATCGCCTTCTACGGTAATCAGTGACTGTTCAGCGGCAACTTTGTCGCCCACTTTCACCATCACTTCGGTCACTTCAACTTCGTCACCGCCGATATCCGGAACGTTAACTTCTTTCACGCCAGCTGCTGGTGCAGGGGTCGCTGCCGGAGTCGCTTCCTGTTTAGCCGCCGGAGCTGCCGCGCCTGCTTCACCCGCGACTTCGAAGACCATAATCAGCGAGCCGGTAGACACTTTGTCACCCACGTTCACTTTGATCTCTTTCACGGTACCTGCAAACGGAGCCGGAACTTCCATAGAAGCCTTGTCGCCTTCTACGGTGATCAGCGACTGTTCAGCTTCAACTTTATCGCCAACTTTCACCAGGATTTCGGTCACTTCAACTTCGTCGCTGCCGATATCCGGAACGTTAACGTCTTTTGCCACCGCAGCCGCGGGTGCTGCTGCCTGAGCTGCTTCTTTCTTCTCTTCTGCCTGAGCAGGTGCAGCGTCTGCTGCACCGTCGGCGGAATCGAAAATCATAATCAGTGCGCCGGTCTGGGTTTTATCGCCAACAGAGACTTTGATCTCTTTAACGATACCCGCCTGCGGAGATGGAACTTCCATAGAGGCTTTGTCGCCTTCTACGGTGATCAGCGACTGTTCGGCTTCAACTTTGTCGCCCACTTTGACCAGGATCTCGGTGATTTCAACTTCATCAGCCCCGATGTCCGGTACTTTGATTTCGATAGCCATTATTCTTTTACCTCTTACGCCAGACGCGGGTTAACTTTATCTGCATCGATGTTGAATTTGGCGATTGCGTCAGCAACCACTTTCTTATCGATTTCGCCACGTTTAGCCAGTTCGCCCAGCGCCGCAACCACGACATAAGAAGCATCAACTTCGAAGTGGTGACGCAGGTTCTCACGGCTGTCGGAACGACCGAAGCCATCAGTACCCAGTACGCGATAGTCGTCAGCCGGTACGTAAGTACGGACCTGCTCAGCGAACAGTTTCATATAGTCGGTAGATGCCACTGCCGGCGCGTCGTTCATCACCTGAGCGATATACGGAACGCGCGGAGTTTCCAGCGGATGCAGCATGTTCCAGCGTTCACAATCCTGACCATCACGCGCCAGCTCGGTGAAGGAGGTCACGCTATAAACGTCAGAACCTACGCCGTAATCTTTCGCCAGGATCTCTGCCGCTTCACGGACGTGACGCAGGATGGAACCGGAGCCCAGCAGCTGAACTTTACCTTTGCTACCTTCAATGGTTTCGAGTTTGTAGATACCTTTACGGATACCTTCCTCAGCACCTTCCGGCATTGCCGGCATGTGGTAGTTTTCGTTCAGCGTAGTGATGTAGTAGTAAACGTTCTCTTGTTTTTCACCGTACATACGCTCCAGACCGTCATGCATAATGACAGCAACTTCGTAAGCGTAAGCCGGGTCGTAAGAGATACAGTTCGGGATAGTCAGCGACTGAATGTGGCTGTGACCATCTTCGTGCTGCAGACCTTCACCGTTCAGGGTGGTACGACCGGAAGTACCGCCGATCAGGAAGCCACGCGCTTGCTGGTCTCCAGCCGCCCAGCACAGATCGCCGATACGCTGGAAGCCGAACATCGAGTAATAGATGTAGAATGGGATCATCGGCAGATTGTTCGTGCTGTAAGAGGTCGCCGCTGCCAGCCAAGAACACCCTGCGCCCAGCTCGTTGATCCCTTCCTGCAGAATCTGACCTTTCTCGTCTTCTTTATAGTAAGCAACCTGCTCGCGGTCCTGCGGGGTGTACTGCTGACCGTTCGGGCTGTAAATACCAATCTGACGGAACAGACCTTCCATACCGAAAGTACGCGCTTCGTCGGCGATGATCGGTACCAGACGATCTTTGATCGACTTGTTCTTCAGCATCACGTTCAGAGCACGAACGAAAGCGATAGTGGTAGAGATCTCTTTGCTCTGCTCTTCCAGCAGCGCGCCGAAGTCTTGCAGGCTCGGCAGCTCAAGCTTCTCGGTGAAGTTCGGCTGACGGCTTGGCAGATAACCGTGCAGTTTCTGACGCTGAGCGTGCAGATAGGTATGCTCTTCAGAACCTTCCGGGAAGGTGATGTACGGCAGTTTTTCGATATCTGCATCAGACACCGGCACATTGAAACGGTCGCGGATGTGACGCACGCCGTCCATGTTCATTTTCTTAACCTGGTGCGCGATGTTTTTACCTTCAGCCGCGTCGCCCATGCCGTAACCTTTAATGGTATGAGCAAGGATTACTGTCGCTTTGCCTTTGGTTTCCTGCGCTTTCTTGAATGCAGCGTAGATTTTCTTCGGATCGTGACCACCACGGTTCAGTGCCCAGATCTGCTCGTCAGTCCAGTCTGCAACCAGTGCTGCGGTTTCAGGATATTTACCGAAGAAGTGTTCACGAACGTACGCACCATCTTTCGATTTGAAGGTCTGGTAGTCGCCGTCAACGGTTTCGTTCATCAGCTGGATCAGTTTACCGCTGGTATCTTTACGCAGCAGTTCATCCCAACGGCTACCCCACATCACTTTGATCACGTTCCAGCCAGCACCTTCGAAGATGCCTTCCAGTTCGTTGATGATCTTGCCGTTACCGGTGACCGGGCCGTCAAGACGCTGCAGGTTACAGTTGATAACGAAAACCAGGTTATCCAGTTTTTCACGGGTAGCGATGGTGATCGCACCTTTGGATTCCGGTTCGTCCATTTCACCGTCGCCGAGGAACGCGTAAACGGTCTGTTTAGAGGTATCTTTCAGGCCACGGTGTTCCAGATATTTCAGGAATTTAGCCTGGTAAATAGCACCAATCGGACCCAGACCCATAGATACGGTCGGGAACTGCCAGAATTCCGGCATCAGTTTCGGGTGCGGATAGGAAGAGAGGCCATTGCCGTGAACTTCCTGACGGAAGTTATCCAGCTGCTCCTGAGTCAGACGACCTTCCAGGAAAGCACGGGCGTAAACGCCCGGGGAGATGTGGCCCTGGAAGTAAACCAGGTCGCCGCCATCCTGCTCGTTGCGTGCACGGAAGAAGTGGTTAAAGCACACATCATAAATGGTTGCGGAAGACTGGAAGGACGCCATGTGGCCGCCCAGTTCGAGGTCTTTTTTCGACGCACGCAGCACCGTCATGATGGCGTTCCAGCGGATAGCTGAACGAATACGGCGTTCCAGTTCCAGATTACCCGGATACTCCGGTTGTTCTTCAACGGGGATGGTGTTGATGTAGTTGCTGATACCTGTGCCTGCGGCTACGTTTACACCGCCTTTGCGGGCTTCAGCAAGCAGTTGGTCGATCAGATACTGAGCACGCTCAACACCTTCTTCACGGATGACCGATTCGATCGCCTGGAGCCAGTCGCGAGTTTCGATCGGATCCACGTCATTTGGGAAACGTTCTGACATGGGTTATTCCTTATCTATCTAATAACGTTGAGTTTTCTGGAACCTGTCCCATTGAACTCTCGCCAGAAAGCTCAATAAGACAGGTTCTACGTTTAGTTACCGCGCTTTTATATGCGCTTGATTTACAACATCTTCTGGATAATTTTTACCAGAAAAATCACTAATTCTTTCGTTGCTCCAGACGACGCAGAGAACGCTCACGGCGGCTCTCTTCACGGCTTCTGTCGAGCAAAATTTCTTCGATAAAGGCCAGATGGCGATGCGATGCTTCGCGCGCTTCTTCCGGCTTACCGGCCATAATCGCTTCAAATATGCGGGTGCGGTGACTACTCACCAGCGGCAGCATCTCGCGACGCGAATAGAGCAATTCGAAGTTCTGGCGGACATTCTGGGCCAACATCGGCTCCATACACCTTAGCAGATGAAGCAGAACCACATTGTGGGCCGCTTCGGTGACGGCAATCTGATACTGGAGTACGGCGTTTGATTCCGCGTCCAGATCGCCAGACTGCTGCGCCAGCTCTATGGCGTGGTGGAGTTCACGGATGCGTTCCTTGTCTTCATCGGTACTACGCAGCGCGGCGTAATAAGCGGCGATACCTTCCAGGGCGTGTCGTGTTTCGAGCAAGTCATACTGTGATTCAGGATGGTCGGAGAGCAGCTCCACCAGCGGATCGCTGAAGCTTTGCCATAGGCTGCTCTGGACAAAAGTGCCGCCACCCTGGCGACGAAGCAACAAGCCCTTCGCTTCGAGACGTTGAATCGCCTCACGCAAGGAGGGACGGGAGACGTCGAACTGTTTTGCCAGTTCGCGTTCCGGTGGGAGTTTTTCGCCCGGGCGGAGAGTGCCTTCGAGGATCAAAAACTCCAGTTGCTGCTCAATCACATCGGAGAGTTTTGGTTGGCGGATTTTGCTGTAGGCCATGAGTTCCTGTCTTAAGCCACTTGCCGAAGTCAATTGGTCTTACCAATTTCATGTCTGTGACGCTAAAGTAACAAAGTATTCACCTTATGTCCATACAGGTTTTGATTGAAATCATGAAACTGTGCACATTTTAACAACTTGACATATATAACGTTTCAAAGTTGTAACTATGCACAAATGTAGACTTTACGTAGGAAAGGGATTTTTTAACGATTATTAAACTATAAAAATCCGAATTGAACCGATTCACTTACCAATTTTTTGATTTTTAAGTCAATAAAAACGAATTTAAATTCACTCTGCATATTGAGAGGGGTTGAGGCTGAGCTTTACAAACGGTTTCTTTTTAAGCAACTCATCTTCAACCATGCATAAAGCGGGTGCATTCGCTGCCGCATACCATTATTCTTGATCTGACGGAAGTCTTTTTGTAACAATTCAAACTTCCTTGATGTAAATAAATCAATACAACAAACGGAATTGCAAACTTACACACGCATCACTGCGTAGATCAAAAAAACAATCACCGCACGAGGTTTCATGATGGAAGGTCAACAGCACGGCGAGCAGCTAAAGCGCGGCCTTAAAAACCGCCATATTCAGCTTATCGCGCTGGGTGGCGCGATAGGGACAGGGCTATTCCTGGGTAGCGCCTCCGTAATACAGTCCGCAGGGCCAGGGATTATCCTGGGTTACGCCATTGCTGGTTTTATCGCCTTTCTGATCATGCGTCAGCTGGGTGAAATGGTGGTCGAAGAACCTGTCGCAGGCTCCTTTAGCCACTTTGCTTATAAATACTGGGGCAGTTTTGCCGGTTTCGCCTCTGGCTGGAACTACTGGGTACTGTACGTTTTAGTTGCCATGGCAGAGCTGACTGCCGTGGGTAAATACATTCAGTTCTGGTATCCGGAAATCCCAACCTGGGTTTCTGCCGCCGTATTCTTTGTGGTGATTAACGCCATCAACCTGACCAACGTTAAAGTGTTTGGCGAGATGGAGTTCTGGTTTGCCATTATCAAAGTTATTGCGGTAGTAGCGATGATCATCTTCGGCGGCTGGCTGCTGTTCAGTGGCAACGGCGGCCCGCAGGCGAGCGTTAGCAACCTGTGGGATCAAGGTGGTTTCCTGCCGCACGGCTTCACCGGACTGGTGATGATGATGGCGATTATCATGTTCTCGTTCGGTGGTCTGGAACTGGTGGGGATCACCGCAGCAGAAGCTGATAACCCTGAGCAAAGTATCCCGAAAGCAACTAACCAGGTTATCTACCGCATCCTGATTTTCTATATTGGTTCGTTAGCCGTTCTGCTCTCACTGATGCCGTGGACCCGCGTTACCGCCGATACCAGTCCGTTTGTGCTGATCTTCCACGAGTTAGGCGATACCTTTGTGGCGAATGCGCTGAACATCGTGGTACTGACTGCGGCGCTCTCCGTGTACAACAGCTGCGTATATTGCAACAGCCGTATGCTGTTTGGTCTGGCACAACAGGGGAACGCGCCAAAAGCGCTGGCGTCTGTCGATAAACGCGGCGTACCGGTTAACACCATTCTGGTGTCTGCGCTGGTTACAGCATTGTGCGTATTGATTAACTATCTTGCTCCGGAATCCGCATTTGGCCTGTTAATGGCACTGGTGGTATCCGCACTGGTGATCAACTGGGCGATGATCAGTCTGGCGCATATGAAGTTCCGTCGCGCCAAGCAGGAACAAGGCGTGGTAACTCGCTTCCCTGCTCTGCTTTATCCGCTGGGTAACTGGATCTGCCTGCTGTTTATGGCGGCGGTACTGGTGATTATGCTGATGACCCCAGGAATGGCGATTTCGGTATACCTGATCCCGGTATGGCTGATCGTGTTAGGTATCGGCTATCTGTTTAAAGAGAAAACCGCCAAAGCCGTAAAAGCGCATTAATCTCTCTACGCCCTCACCCGTACAGGGTGAGGGCAATAATCTCTACACCAACGCCCCGTAAATCGTCAGTAGCGCAATCACCACCACGACCACGAACGAGGTTTTCTTCGCCATTGAAACCGCTGCCTTCGGCGTCTCCACCTTATCGACATGCGGTTCACGCGCCAGAGAGAACTGCGCCAGACGCGTTAATACCTGATATTGCGAAGTATGGAAATCACCCAGCGAAGCAAACCAGGCCGGTAACGCTTTCTCACCATGACCGATCAAGGCATATACCACACCCGCAAGACGAACCGGCACCCAATCCAGTACATGAAGCACTGCATCAATGCCGGACTGTAAACGATGATGCGGCGTCTGGTATCGCGCCAGCCAGTATTGCCATGCACGCAAGAACGCATACCCCATCAGCGTAACGGGTCCCCAGGTTCCCCCCACAATCAGCCAGAACAGCGGTGCAAGATAAAAACGAAAGTTAATCCACAGCAATGCATTTTGCAGCTCACGCAAATACTCACGTTCGTCGCAGCCTGCCGGGACGCCGTGAATCATGGTGAGTTCGCCAGCCATCGTGGCACGGGCATGGCTATCATTACGTGAAGCAGCTGTCAGATAAGCATGATAATGAAGACGAACTTTACCTGCGCCAATACACAGCAAACCAATCAGCAGCCACACCAGCAGCGTGGGAACGTTGAACAATACTCCCTGCAATGCGCGTAACAGTAAAAAAGTCACACCCATCGCAATAATGGTCATGCCTAACGTACGCCCGAGAGAAAAATGTTTCACCCGCCGAAAGAACGCTTCAAGACGATGATCAAGCTGCCAGTGCTCGCCCAACTTAAACAGGCGCTCGAAAATTAACACCAGTAAGGTTGTAAATAGCGTCATGTTGTCTCCTTGCTGACCAGCGCACGAAACCGTGCCCAATCAAATGCAGGACCGGGATCGGTTTTCCGATCCGGCGCAATATCACAATGGCCCGTCATGTTATTAGCGATATCGGGATAGCGATCTATCAGTGCCCGCGTAACCGCCGCAAGCTGTTGATACTGCGCATCGGTATACGCCAGAGTATCGGTGCCTTCAAGCTCAATCCCAATAGAAAAATCATTGCAGCGTTCACGCCCCTGATACTGAGAGACTCCCGCATGCCAGGCACGTTTATCGAAAGGAACATACTGGACTATTTCACCATCACGGCGAATCAAACAGTGAGCGGAGACGCGCAAATGGGCGATCTCAGCAAAGAAAGGATGTGCCTGCGGATCAATAGTTCCAGTGAATAATGCGTCGATCCACGGACCGCCAAACTCGCCTGGCGGCAGGCTAATATTGTGCACCACCAGCAGGGTGGGTGTTTCGTCATCCAGGCGGCAATCGTAATGTGGTGAGGGAACGCGGCGCGCGCCAACCAGCCACCCCTGTTCTAACAACATGCAGGATCTCCTTATATGTGGTGCTAATACCCGGTTCAGAGTAGCATGTTTCTACCTTATGATTCGTTAGCTATCTGGAGTTTTAACATGCCGCCTCGCCGCTACAACCCTGACACCCGACGTGACGAGCTGCTGGAACGCATTAATCTCGATATCCCCGGCGCGGTGGCCCAGGCGCTGCGGGAAGATTTAGGCGGAACAGTCGATGCCAACAATGACATTACGGCAAAACTTTTACCGGAAAATTCTCGCTCTCATGCCACGGTGATCACCCGCGAGAATGGCGTATTTTGTGGCAAACGCTGGGTTGAAGAGGTGTTTATTCAACTGGCAGGCGACGATGTCACCATAATCTGGCATGTGGATGACGGCGATGTCATCAACGCCAATCAACCCTTGTTCGAACTTGAAGGCCCATCCCGCCTGCTGTTAACGGGCGAACGCACTGCGCTTAATTTTGTGCAAACCCTTTCAGGAGTTGCCAGTAAGGTACGCCACTATGTCGAATTACTGGAAGGCACCAACACGCAGTTGTTGGATACGCGCAAAACCTTACCTGGCCTGCGTTCAGCTCTGAAATACGCGGTACTTTGCGGCGGCGGAGCGAATCACCGTCTGGGGCTTTCTGATGCCTTCCTGATCAAAGAAAACCATATTATTGCCTCCGGCTCAGTGCGCCAGGCGGTCGAAAAAGCGTCCTGGCTGCATCCGGATGCGCCAGTAGAAGTCGAAGTAGAGAATCTGGAAGAACTTGATGAGGCCCTGAAAGCCGGAGCCGATATCATCATGCTGGATAACTTCGAAACAGAACAGATGCGCGAAGCCGTCAAACGCACCAACGGCAAGGCGCTACTGGAAGTGTCTGGCAACGTCACTGACAAAACACTGCGCGAATTTGCCGAAACGGGCGTGGACTTTATCTCCGTCGGTGCGCTAACTAAACACGTACAAGCACTCGACCTTTCAATGCGTTTTCGCTAATTGCTGACAGATTTATCCGCTCCATCGCGGGCGGATAATCTCCCCTTCCCCAACTTTCTTCGTAACGCCTCGCAAATTTCTTGTCTTTCGCTGCAACGAAATAAAAAACCTCGGAATCTGCTTTCCCGTTTCGTTTTTTGCCCCTCGCCTGTGCTGATGGCGTTTGCCAAAGTAGCACCAACCAAATCAAGGAGCGAAACAGATGGACAAGCAACGCGGTTTTACACTTATCGAATTGATGGTGGTTATTGGTATCATTGCCATTTTAAGCGCCATTGGTATTCCCGCTTATCAAAACTACCTGCGCAAAGCCGCACTCACCGACATGCTACAAACCTTTGTGCCTTACCGTACCGCCGTAGAGTTGTGCGCGCTGGAACATGGTGGATTAGATACCTGCGACGGTGGCAGCAATGGCATTCCCTCGCCTACTACCACCCGCTATGTTTCAGCCATGAGTGTGGCAAAGGGCGTGGTGTCGCTGACCGGACAAGAAAGTCTCAATGGGCTAAGCGTCGTCATGACGCCAGGTTGGGATAACGCAAACGGCGTCACCGGCTGGGCGCGCAACTGCAATATTCAAAGTGACAGCGCATTGCAGCAAGCCTGCGAAGATGTCTTCCGCTTTGATGACGCCAACTAAGGAGCGGCAATGAATATTCCACAGCTCACGGCCCTGTGCCTGCGTTATCAGGGAGTCTTGCTGGATGCCAGCGAAGAAGTGGTTCATGTTGCGGTGGTCGATGCCCCCTCACATGAGTTGCTGGACGCATTGCATTTCGTTACCACCAAACGTATTGAGATCACCTGCTGGACGCGCCAACAAATGGAAGGTCACGCCAGTCGCACACAACAGACATTGCCCGTAGCTGTTCAGGAGAAGCATCAGCCCAAAGCAGAGTTGCTGACTCGAACGTTACAATCTGCGCTGGAACAACGCGCGTCTGATATTCATATCGAACCAGCGGACAATGCCTACCGCATCCGCTTGCGTATCGACGGCGTATTGCATCCTTTACCGGATGTTTCACCGGATGCCGGAGTCGCATTAACAGCCAGATTAAAAGTGCTGGGAAACCTGGATATTGCGGAACATCGCCTGCCGCAGGACGGGCAATTCACTGTCGAACTGGCAGGAAACACCGTCTCATTTCGTATTGCGACCTTACCATGTCGGGGTGGTGAAAAGGTGGTATTAAGGTTGTTACAGCAGGTGAGCCAGGCACTGGATGTTAACACGCTGGGAATGCAGCCGTTACAACTGGCGGACTTTGCTCATGCCTTGCAACAACCACAGGGACTGGTGCTGGTAACTGGCCCTACAGGCAGCGGCAAAACGGTCACGCTTTATAGTGCCCTGCAAACGCTGAATACCGCTGACATTAATATTTGTAGCGTCGAAGATCCGGTTGAGATCCCCATAGCCGGACTAAACCAGACGCAAATCCATCCGCGTGCCGGGCTCACCTTTCAGGGTGTTTTGCGTGCGTTATTGCGCCAGGATCCTGACGTCATCATGATCGGAGAGATCCGCGATGGCGAAACGGCAGAAATTGCCATTAAAGCCGCGCAAACCGGTCACCTGGTGTTGTCCACGCTACACACCAATTCCACCACTGAAACGCTGGTACGTTTACAGCAAATGGGGGTCGCCCGCTGGATGCTATCATCGGCGCTTACGCTGGTAATAGCCCAGCCTCTGGTACGTAAACTTTGCCCACATTGTCGCCGACAGCAAGGGGAGCCCATCCATATTCCAGACACTGTATGGCCGTCGCCGCTGCCCCACTGGCAGGCACCCGGTTGTGTACATTGCTACCACGGTTTTTATGGTCGTACCGCCTTGTTTGAAGTCCTGCCCATTACACCAGCCATACGCCAGCTTATTTCCGCTAATACTGAAGTTGAATCGCTGGAAACGCACGCCCGACAGGCGGGTATGCGTACGCTTTTTGAAAACGGCTGCCTGGCCGTGGAGCAAGGCTTAACCACCTTTGAAGAGTTAATCCGCGTACTGGGGATGCCGCATGGCAAGTAAGCAACTCTGGCGCTGGCATGGCATAACCGGCGACGGCAATGCGCAAGATGGGATGCTATGGGCAGAGAGCCGTACTTTACTGCTTATGGCACTACAGCAACAGATGGTTACCCCACTAAGCCTGAAGCGAATCGCCATCAATTCTGCGCAGTGGCGAGGAGATAAAAGCGCGGAAGTCATTCATCAACTGGCGACGCTACTTAAAGCCGGGTTAACGCTTTCTGAAGGGCTGGCTCTGCTGGCGGAACAGCATCCCAGTAAGCAATGGCAAGCGTTGCTGCAATCGCTGGCGCACGATCTCGAACAGGGCATTGCTTTTTCCAATGCCTTATTACCCTGGTCAGAGGCATTTCCGCCGCTCTATCAGGCGATGATCCGCACGGGTGAACTGACCGGTAAGCTGGATGAATGCTGCTTTGAACTGGCGCGTCAGCAAAAATCCCAGCGTCAGTTGACCGACAAAGTGAAATCAGCGTTGCGTTATCCCATCATCATTTTAGCGATGGCAATCATGGTGGTTGTGGCAATGCTGCATTTTGTTCTGCCGGAGTTTGCCGCTATCTATAAGACCTTCAACACCCCACTACCGGCACTAACGCAGGGGATCATGACGCTGGCAGACTTTAGTGGCGAATGGGGCTGGCTGCTGGTGTTGTTCGGCTTTCTGCTGGCGATAGCCAATAAGTTGCTGATGCGCCGCCCGACCAGGCTTATCGCGCGGCAGAAATTGCTGTTACGCATCCCGATTATGGGTTCACTGATGAGGGGACAAAAACTCACGCAGATCTTTACGATTCTGGCGCTGACACAAAGTGCAGGCATTACTTTTTTACAGGGCGTAGAGAGCGTCAGAGAAACAATGCGCTGCCCGTACTGGGTGCAACTTCTGACACAAATCCAGCACGATATCAGTAACGGTCATCCCATCTGGCTGGCGCTAAAAAATGCCGGTGAGTTTAGCCCGCTCTGTTTGCAATTAGTGGGAACAGGAGAGGCATCCGGCTCGCTGGACCTCATGTTAGACAACCTCGCCCATCATCATCGGGATAACACAATGGCGCTGGCGGATAACCTCGCAGCCTTACTGGAACCGGCGTTGCTGATCATAACGGGAGGAATTATCGGTACGCTGGTGGTGGCAATGTATCTGCCAATTTTCCATTTAGGCGATGCGATGAGTGGGATGGGATAACGCTGGCGTGTTGCTCCACGCCAGCGTTGGGAGATTACAGGTTGTTGAAGATGCGGTTTTCTTGTTCCAGCACACGAATAAACGTGGTGCGCTTGGTCAGCTCTTTCAGGCGTGAAGCCCCAACGTATGTACAAGCTGAACGCAGGCCGCCCAAAATATCACGCGCGGTATTTTCAACCGGGCCTCGCAGCGGCAGCTTAACGGTTTTACCTTCTGCTGCGCGGTATTCCGCAACGCCGCCAACGTGACGTTTCATCGCAGACTCGGAGCTCATGCCGTAGAACAGCATAAATTTCTCGCCGTTCTCCTCAACGATGCGACCGCCGCTCTCTTCGTGGCCCGCCAGCATGCCGCCAAGCATGACGAAATCGGCACCGCCGCCAAAGGCTTTCGCCACATCGCCCGGCGTGGTACAGCCACCGTCGCAGACGATCATTCCGCCCAGACCGTGCGCCGCATCGGCACATTCGATTACCGCAGAAAGCTGCGGATAACCGACGCCTGTTTTGACGCGAGTTGTACAAACAGAACCTGGGCCAATGCCAACTTTAACGATATCAGCACCGGAGAGGATAAGCTCCTCACACATTTCACCAGTCACTACGTTGCCAGCACAAATGGTTTTGGTCGGCCACGCTTCACGCGCTTTCGCAACGAACTGCACGAAGTGTTCGGAATAACCATTCGCCACATCAATACAAACGAAGTTTAATGCCGGGTTCAGGTCGAGAATCTGTTTAGTTTTTTCGAAATCCGCATCAGACGTGCCGGTAGAAACCATCACATGTTTCAGCACATCAGCGGAAGAATTGTTGATAAACGCTTGCCACTCTTCGACAGAAAAGTGTTTATGCACAGCAGTCAGAATATCAAAAGAAGCCAGCGCAGAGGCCATAGAAAATGTGCCTACGGTGTCCATATTTGCGGCGATAATCGGCACGCCGGACCAGCTCTGACCTGAATGTTTGAAGGTGAATTGACGTTCCGAACGGCTTTTAAGAGTGGAGCGTTTAGGGCGGATGAGAACGTCTTTAAAACCTAACTTCAGATCTTCTTCAATACGCATGTGCGGATTCCTGGGGTTAATGGCTATAAGGGTAAGAGCGCAACTCCAGTGACGCTATCATACGCACTAATCAATGCGGCGCAAGACTGCGAAATTGTCTTTTTTTACGCTACAATCCCATAAATTTACCTGGTAAATAGTGAGCGAACGTTTCATCAATTTCACTTTCGCGCGCTCATTTTTAACGTTTTGATAATCATGATGAATTCCCGGGAATATAAATTATGGGGTATATAGTTGCCTTAACGGGAGGCATTGGCAGTGGTAAGAGTACCGTTGCCAATGCGTTTGCTGATCTCGGAATTAACGTCATTGATGCCGATATTATTGCGCGTCAGGTGGTTGAACCAGGTGCACCTGCGCTACATGCCATTGCTGATCACTTTGGCGAAAACATGATTGCTGCTGATGGAACATTGCAGCGCCGGGCCTTGCGCGAGCGGATCTTCGCCAACCCGGAAGAGAAAAACTGGCTTAACGACCTGCTGCATCCGCTGATTCAGCAAGAGACGCAACACCAGATCCAGCAAGCAACTTCCCCCTATGTACTGTGGGTTGTGCCATTGCTGGTAGAAAACTCACTGTATAAAAAAGCGAATCGAGTGCTGGTGGTGGATGTCAGCCCAGAAACGCAACTTAAGCGCACCATGCAGCGCGATGATGTAACTCGCGAACATGTCGAACAAATCCTTGCTGCTCAGGCAACGCGCGAAGCCCGCCTTGCCGTGGCAGATGACGTCATTGATAATAACGGCGCACCGGATGCTATCGCATCGGATGTTGCCCGCCTGCACGCACACTATTTGCAGCTTGCGTCGCAGTTTGTCTCACAGGAAAAACCGTAATGCAGACCCAGGTCCTTTTTGAACATCCACTAAATGAAAAAATGCGTACATGGCTGCGCATTGAGTTTTTGATTCAGCAACTCACCGTTAATTTACCCATCGTTGACCACGCTGGCGCGCTGCATTTCTTCCGTAATGTCAGTGAATTACTGGATGTTTTCGAGCGCGGCGAAGTCCGCACTGAGCTGTTGAAAGAACTTAACCGGCAGCAACGTAAACTCCAGACCTGGATTGGCGTGCCTGGCGTGGACCAGAGCCGTATTGAAGCATTAATTCAGCAGTTAAAAGCGGCGGGGAGCGTATTAATTTCCGCGCCGCGTATCGGGCAATTTCTGCGTGAAGATCGTTTGATTGCTCTGGTGCGTCAGCGACTGAGCATCCCAGGCGGCTGTTGCAGCTTTGATTTACCTACATTGCACATTTGGCTGCATCTACCCCAGGCGCAGCGCGACAGCCAGGTAGAAACCTGGATTGCCAGCCTGAACCCGCTCACCCAGGCACTTACCATGGTGCTGGATTTAATTCGCCAGTCGGCCCCCTTCCGTAAACAAACCAGCCTGAATGGTTTTTATCAGGATAACGGTGGCGATGCCGACTTGCTGCGCCTGAATCTGTCGCTCGATTCACAGCTTTATCCGCAAATTTCCGGACATAAGAGCCGTTTTGCCATTCGTTTTATGCCGCTGGACACTGAAAACGGACAGGTACCGGAACGTCTGGATTTCGAACTGGCCTGTTGCTAAGGAGTAAAAATGTCAGAAACTATTACGGTGAATTGCCCAACCTGCGGGAAAACGGTGGTGTGGGGTGAAATCAGCCCGTTTCGGCCATTTTGCTCCAAACGTTGTCAGCTGATCGACCTCGGAGAATGGGCTGCTGAAGAAAAACGAATCCCCAACAGTGGCGATCTTTCCGAAAGCGATGACTGGAGCGAAGAGCCAAAGCAGTGACATTTGTCTGATGCCTCACGTAGGCCTGATAAGACGCGGACAGCGTCGCATCAGGCATCTTGTGCAAATGTCGGATGCGGCGTGAACGCCTTATCCGACCTACAGACGCTTAAGCTTCGCAATTACCGGTTCATTGGCTGGCGGAAAATCATCGGCATTAAGACCGACCAGCGACATCCACTCACCGGGTTGCCCTTCTTTACCCCACGGCACCCCTTCCCAACTTTCGACCAGCCAGAACCACAGAGTTATATGCCTGTCCGGGAATTCATATTCCAGTTTTTCAAATAGCGAAAAATGTTGTGGGGTAATCCCGACCTCTTCCTGAAGTTCACGCACTACCGCCTGTTCCGGCGTTTCGCCCATTTCAATTTTACCGCCGGGAAACTCCAGTTTATTCGCCATGTGCGCATCTGCTGCGCGACGTGTTATAAAGATTTCATTGTTCTCGTTGCGAATAATACCTACCGCAATTTGCAGCTTTTTCATTGTCTTAAACCTATAAAAAAGGCGCAGAATCCTGCGCCTTTTACTTCAACTGTTAGCTTTTATTGCAGGCGACCATGGCACTGCTTGTATTTTTTACCAGAACCGCACGGGCAAGGATCGTTACGTCCTACTTTGCGTTCGCCGGTTTGCGCCGCCAGTGCAGCTGCGGCTGCAGAGTCGTCATCCTGATGGCTAAGCTGCTGCATTTGTGCTAAACGCTCGGCTTCCATACGACGCTGTTGTTCCAGCTCCTCAACCTCTTCAGGCATACGTACCTGAACTTTGCTCAGCGTACTGATAACTTCATATTTCAACGACTCCAGCATCGCTGCAAACATGGAGAACGATTCACGTTTGTATTCCTGCTTCGGATCTTTCTGTGCATAGCCACGCAGGTGGATACCCTGACGCAGATAGTCCATCGCTGCCAGGTGCTCTTTCCACAGGGAGTCAAGCGTTTGCAGCATGACGCCTTTCTCGAAGTGACGCATCATCTCAGCACCAACCACTTCTTCTTTACGCTGATACACTTCGATGGACTGCGCCAGAATGCGCTCACGCAGCGTCTCTTCATGCAGTTCTGGTTCTTTATCCAGCCACTCGGCAATTGGTAAATCGAGGTCGAAATCGTTCTTCAGACGTTCCTGCAGCCCCGGAATATCCCACATTTCTTCCAGCGACTGTGGCGGAATGTAGGCATCAATGGTGGCTTTGAACACATCTTCACGAATGCTGTTGATGGTTTCGCTCACATCGCTGACATCCAGCAGTTCGTTACGCTGGGAGTAAATGGCGCGACGCTGATCGTTAGCCACGTCATCATATTCCAGCAGTTGCTTACGAATGTCGAAGTTACGACTTTCAACTTTACGCTGGGCGTTGGCAATCACTTTAGTCACCCACGGGTGTTCAATGGCTTCGCCTGGCTTCATACCCAGTTTACGCATCATGCCGGATACTCGGTCGGAAGCAAAAATACGCATCAGCGCATCTTCCATCGACAGGTAGAAACGGGAAGAACCAGCATCCCCCTGACGACCAGAACGACCGCGCAACTGGTTATCGATACGACGGGATTCGTGACGCTCGGTACCGATGATATGCAGGCCACCTGCTTCCAGTACCGCATCGTGACGTACCTGCCAGTCGGCTTTAATTTTTTCAATTTGCTCTGCGGTCGGATTTTCCAGCGCGGCAACTTCTGCCTGCCAGCTACCTCCGAGCACAATATCTGTACCACGACCCGCCATGTTGGTCGCGATAGTCACCGCAGCCGGATAACCTGCCTGAGCAACAATCGCCGCTTCGTTGGCGTGGAATTTGGCGTTCAGGACATTGTGCTTAATACCGGCTTTGGTCAGTTCGTTTGACACCAGCTCCGATTTTTCGATGGAGATAGTACCCACCAGCACCGGCTGGCCTTTCGCAGTACGTTCTTTGATATCTTCAATGATCGCCTGAATTTTTTCCGCTTCAGTCATGTAGACCAGGTCCGGCAGATCTTTACGAATCATTGGACGGTTGGTCGGAACAACGACGGTATCCAGTTTGTAGATGGAGCTAAATTCGAAAGCTTCGGTATCAGCAGTACCGGTCATCCCCGCCAGTTTTTCATACAGACGGAAGTAGTTCTGGAAGGTGATCGAAGCCAGCGTTTGGTTTTCGTTCTGGATCTGCACACCTTCTTTCGCTTCCACAGCCTGGTGCAGACCATCGGACCAGCGTCGGCCCTGCATGGTACGACCGGTGTGTTCGTCAACGATGATAACTTCACCATCTTTAACGATGTAGTCGACGTCACGGGTAAACAGCGCATGAGCGCGCAGCGCCGCCGTTACGTGGTGCATCAGCATGATGTTGGCCGGAGAGTACAGAGACTCCCCTTCATCCATGATGCCCTCTTTCACCAGCAGTTCTTCAATCAGCACCAGACCACGTTCGGTCAGGTTCACCTGGCGAGATTTTTCGTCCACCGAGAAGTGGCCTTCGCCCTGGAAGGTTTCGGAGTCTTCTTTTTCCTGACGGATCAGGTGCGGAATAATTTTATTCACGCGTTTATACATTTCCGAGCTGTCTTCTGCCGGGCCGGAAATGATCAGCGGTGTACGCGCTTCATCGATCAGGATGGAGTCCACTTCGTCCACCAGCGCATAGTGCAGTTTACGCTGTACACGTTCTTCAGGGCTGAACGCCATGTTGTCGCGCAGGTAGTCAAAGCCGTATTCGTTGTTCGTACCGTAAGTGATGTCAGCTGCGTAAGCTTCGCGCTTTGCCGGTGCTGGCATGCCCGGCAGGTTGATACCAACAGTCAGGCCAAGGAATTCAAACAGCGGACGGTTGTTTTCGGCGTCACGTTGCGCCAGGTAGTCGTTGACGGTAACTACGTGCACGCCTTTACCGGTTAGTGCGTTCAGGTAAGCAGGCAGCGTTGCGGTCAGGGTTTTACCTTCACCGGTACGCATTTCGGCGATGCAGCGTTCGTTAAGAACCATACCGCCGAGTAACTGAACGTCGAAGTGACGCATACCAAAGACGCGCTTACTTGCCTCACGCACCACGGCGAAAGCTTCCGGGATCAGATTTTCCAGCACTTCGCCTTTTTCCAGACGCGCACGAAACTCTGCGGTTTTCCCTTTCAGTTCTTCATCGGAGAGTTTTTCCATCTCCGGTTCCATGGCATTGATGATGTTGACCACTTTGCGCATCCGGCGCAGGGTGCGATCGTTACGACTACCGAAAACTTTAGTTAACAATTTGATTAGCATAATAAAATCTCAAACACCCCGCGTTGCGGAGTTAATAAAATGAAGTAAAGGTTTATTGTTGTTAGGTGAGGCGTTGAGGGCCAGCACGGATGCCTTGCGCCTGGCTTATCCAGACGGGCGTGCTGAATTTTGCTTGTGGGGTAAAATGCGCATAATCAATGCGATAACCCTTTTCAGACGGCGTGCCTTCCTGGGTCAGCAGCGCACTGAGCGTATCCAGTAATGCAAGATGTTGCGCCTGAAGAGGCAAAGATTCTTCAGCAACGGGCAGTGTTTGCGGTGCCATTGCGAAAGAAAGATGACGGATTACCGTGCGAATAGCATGTTGATGCCAGTAATCAACGGAATAGTTCGAATTCGGGCGGCGCGTGTTCGCTTCCAGCAAGGCCAATTGACCAAAGTTAACTTTGGCTGAAGGCTCGTGGTTGCGGGTTGTCGCTTTTGCGGGCGCGTTTGGTTCGGCGGCGTTGCTGAGCGCAGGCAAACCTAAACTCGCCGCGACCATCCCTAATAAGAGATGCGGCCAGAAGTAGCGTTTACCAAACTGTCGCCAGCGCGTCAGTATTCCACTCACGTTATTGCCATCCCGATCGAATTCAAACGTATTTAGCGCACAAATCTTATCATTAAAGCCTGAAGTCCACAGCACGAATGAAGATAAGTTGTGCGTAAAAGTGCTTAAGAAAACAGCGTTCGCACCGTTTTTTATAGCTCTTATAAAATTCAAAAAAAAACGACTGGTTCACCTGGCCGGAGAGAGTGCCAGATTTGCCAGTCGAATTTTATACGACAGTATAAATGTCGTTATGCCAGTACAGCTGAAGGCGCTTTGAAGGCCAACGGCAGTTCTGCGTCGTCCTGGAAGGTCACATATTCCCAGGCTTCCTGTTTCGCCAGGACAGCCTGCAGCAGTTTGTTATTCAGTGCATGACCGGATTTATAAGCGGTAAATGCACCAATAATATTGTGACCACACATGAACAAGTCACCGATCGCATCGAGCATTTTGTGACGCACAAATTCGTCTTCAAAACGCAGGCCGTCTTCGTTCAGTACGCGATAATCGTCAACAACGATGGCACAATCGAAGCTGCCGCCCAGGCACAAACCACGGGACTGCAGATATTCGATATCACGCATGAAACCGAACGTACGCGCACGGCTGATCTGGCGCATAAACGCATCAGCGGAGAAGTTCATCGCATAGCGCTGGTTGCTGGAATCAATAGCCGGATGGTTAAAATCGATGGTGAAATCCAGCGAAAAACCATTGTACGGCTTAAATTCAGCCCACTTATCGCCATCTTCGACACGAACAGTCTCTTTGATGCGGACAAATTTTTTGGCGCAGTTCAACTCGTCGATACCGGCGTCAAGCAGCAGGTATACAAACGGAGCGGCGCTGCCGTCCATGATCGGGATTTCCGGCGCGTTAACTTCGATAACAATGTTATCGATGCCCAGGCCCGCGAGAGCAGCATTGAGGTGCTCTACGGTTGAAATCCGTACATCATGCTCGTTGACCAGACACGTACAGAGCATGGTATCACGCACAGATTTGGCATCGGCCGGGAAATCTACCGGTGGATTCAAGTCGGTGCGACGATAGATGACCCCGGTGTTGGCCGGCGCAGGGCGTAACGTCAGGGTGACTTTCTTGCCGGTATGTAAACCGACACCCGTCGCCTGAACGATACGTTTAAGTGTCCTTTGTTTGATCATCGTATTATCTCGCCAAATTACCTATCCAACCGAAGTGTACTATACATTCGGCGGGCCAGTTTAGCACAAAGAGCCTCGAAACCCAAATTCCAGTCAATTCTTAATCAGCTTGCTTACGTAGGAATGCTGGGATATCCAGATAATCCGGCTCTTTCGCAGTTTGCGGCGCATTGTCATTCACTACTTTAGCAACCGGCTTCTGCTCCTGGGTCAGCGGAGCCATCCCATGCTGCTGGTAGCGATCCATCACTGGCTGCTGAACCTGCTTATTGGTCACCAGAGTGATTTCAGGACGTTTGTCCATGCCGATACCTGTCGCAACAACGGTTACGCGCAGCTCGTCATTCATATCCGGGTCAAGAGAAGTACCGATAACCACAGTCGCGTTGTCGGAAGCAAATGCACGGATGGTGTTACCTACCGTTTCGAACTCATCCAGACGCAGGTCGAAGCCCGCCGTGATGTTAACCAGCACGCCGCGCGCGCCAGACAGGTCGATATCTTCCAGCAGCGGAGAAGAGATAGCCATTTCAGCAGCTTCTTCCGCACGGTCTTCACCGCTCGCCACGCCAGAACCCATCATTGCGTAGCCCATTTCAGACATTACGGTGCGTACGTCTGCAAAGTCCACGTTCATCAAACCCGGACGAGTAATCAGTTCGGCGATACCTTGCACAGCGCCTTTCAGTACATCGTTCGCTGCGCCAAACGCATCCAGCAGGGAGATACCGCGGCCCAGAACTTTCAGCAGTTTGTCGTTCGGGATAGTGATCAGAGAGTCCACATGCTTGGACAGTTCAGTGATCCCCTGCTCGGCGAATGCCATACGCTTCTTGCCTTCAAAGTTGAAAGGCTTAGTGACGACAGCAACGGTCAGGATACCCAAATCTTTTGCCACTTCAGCGACGACTGGTGCTGCACCTGTACCGGTACCACCACCCATACCCGCAGCAATAAAGACCATGTCTGCACCTTCCAGCGCCGCACGCAATGCATCGCGATCCTCATCAGCCGCATTGCGGCCAACTTCTGGATTAGCGCCAGCGCCCAGTCCTTTGGTGATACCGCTACCGATTTGAATCGTCTGTCCAACCGCTGTTTTACGCAGCGCTTGTGCATCGGTATTTACCGCGAAGAATTCAACACCTTCAATACGCTCGCGCACCATGTGTTCAACAGCATTACCGCCGCCGCCACCGACGCCGATGACTTTAATCACCGCGTCATTGGTAAGTTCCATTGGTTCAAACATAGTTTCTCTCCGATTTGTGCCTGTCGCCTGAGGCCGTAATCATCGTCGGCCTCATAAAAATTAAAACTCTTTTCGCAACCAACTATTGAGTCGCTTGATCCACGAGCCAACTGATGCTGTAACACGTTTTTCTACTTCAGCTTCACCGTTAAGATGTGACTCTTTCCCATAGTGAAGCAATCCCACCGCCGTCGAATAATACGGCTCCTGAGCATAATCCGTTAAACCGGTAATGTTCAGCGGCGCGCCGATACGCACTTGCGTATGAAACACGCGCTGAGCACAGGCTGCAAGACCTTCGATCTGCGCTGCGCCACCGGTTAATACAATGCCTGCCGCCAAGTGATGTTTAACCCCTTGTTGGCGAAGCTTTTCCTGCAACTGCAATATCTCTTCGTTGACCAGGTTGAGCAACTCGGTATAGCGCGGCTCGATCACCTCTGCCAGGGTCTGACGTTGCAGACTCCGCGGCGGACGACCGCCTACGCTCGGTACTTCCACGCTCTCATCTTTTCCAACGATGGAACCCAGCGCACAACCGTGGCGAACTTTAATCGCTTCGGCGTCGCTTGGCGGCGTGCCAAAGGCGTAAGCGATATCACTGGTCACGACATTGCCAGCATAAGGAATTACCTTAGTGTGGCGCAATGCCCCACCGGTATAAACGGCGATATCCATTGTACCACCACCGATATCGACGACGCAGACACCCAGTTCACGTTCATCTTCCGTCAATACCGAATAACTTGATGCCAGTCCGGCAAATATCAGTTGGTCAACTTTCAGCCCACAACGTTCAACCGCTTTGACGATGTTTTTCGCCATATCGTTGTGACATGTGATCAGGTGCACTTTTGCCTGCATCCGCACACCCGAAAGTCCTACCGGATTCTTGATCCCTTCCTGATAGTCAATCGCATACTCTTGCGGGATCACATGCAGCACACGATGCTCATCGCGCACACGCACCGATTTCGCGGTATGGACGACGTTTTCCACATCTTCTTGCGTCACTTCTTCTTCAGAAATAGGCACCATACCAATTTCATTCTGGCAGCTGATGTGCTTACCAGAAAGCGCCAGATATACCGAAGAGATCTGACAATCTGCCATCAATTCTGCCTGGTCAATGGCGCGTTGTACGCACTTGACCACGGATTCGAGGTCGTTCACCCCGCCTTTATCCATACCACGTGACGGGCAGCTGCCCACGCCAATGATATTGACCATACCGTCGGGCAGAACTTCCCCTACTAAAGCGGCAACCTTCGCGGTACCAATTTCCAGTCCTACTACCAGTTTTCTGTCCGTCGCCTTGATCATTGTTGTTCTGCCTGTGCCTGATTTTGTTGCTGAGTAGATTCCTCTGGCGGCAAGGGCGCCCAGCCTACTGCAGCTCCAGAGTCATAACGCAAATCAACGTAGCTAATCCGTTTGCCATCGGTTTGCGCCTGCTGCTGTAAAACCGGATAAAGTTCTACAAAGCGAGCCAAACGTTTCATCGTATCGCCCCGGCCAAGATTGAGCTTAATATCGTTATTCAGCGTCAACTGCCAGGAACGCCGCGCGGTCATCGCCGCTTCCTTCAGAGTAAATCTGTCCTTTGCCAGCATCTGCCCCATTTCGCGATAGCCCTGCAACACTTCATTAGCGCTGCCTTCCGGGCCATACAGCATTGGAAGCACCTGCTTGCTGGTGCGATCTGGCGGCACGCTGAAGGTGTTTCCTTCCGCGTCTACCATGTGTTGATCATTCCACCGCGCAATCGGCACATATTCAACCAGATGAATCTTCAATTCATCAGGCCACTGCTTTCTGACGCTCACCTGCTTAATCCACGGCAGGCGTTGTTCTATTTGCGTCTGGATGATGTTGACATCCTGGGTCATAAAGGTACCCGGCTCACCCAATGCCAGGATCGACTGCCGGATATCGTCATTACGCGTGTAATGGCGTTCACCGGTCAACACCAGCTTTGAGAGCGGCAGGCGTTGCGCATCTTCCATCCAGCTCAACACGACCCAGCCGCTCACCAACACTGTCGTTAAAACGGTCAGCAGGAAAAGGATCCCCGCCAGACGCGTTCCATTATTGCGGCGAGAAGAAACCTCTTCTTCGCTGTTTCGCGTGTTCAGAGCAGCCTGCGACATATTAGTCCGCCAGTTCCAGAATTCGTACTACCAACTGCGAGAAGCTCATACCTGCCTGACGTGCCGCCATCGGCACCAGGCTGTGGCTGGTCATACCCGGTGAGGTATTGGCTTCCAGCAGATAAAACTGTCCATCGCTGTCCAGCATAACGTCAATACGTCCCCATCCTTTGCAACCTAACGTCGTCCATGCTTTCAGCACTAATGCCTGCAAATTGGCCTCTTGTGACGCTTCCAGACCTGCGGGGCAGAAATACTGTGTCTCATCAGAGAGATACTTCGCCTCATAATCATAGAAGGTTCCGGACGGTTGAATACGTATTGACGGTAAAATTTCTTCACCGAGTATCGCAACCGTGAACTCCGGCCCACTTAGCCATTTTTCAATCAATACTTCTTCATCGTGCTGAAATGCCAATCTTAATGCATCTTGTAGAGCATTTTCTGCTACTACTTTTGACATTCCCACACTGGAACCTTCGCGGCTCGGCTTAACGATAACCGGCAAACCCAGAGCAGAAATTTCTGCTAACTGCTTATCGCTCAGGCCTTTTTCAAACTCTGCGCGGGTTAACGCTACCCACGGCGCGACCGGTAAACCGGCACCTTGCCACAGAAGTTTGCTGCGTAGTTTATCTATTGAAAGCGCAGATGCCATCACTCCGCTGCCGGTATAAGGCAAGCCCATCAGCTCGAGCATGCCCTGCAGCGTACCATCTTCACCGCCGCGACCGTGTAGCGCGATAAACACTTTCTGAAAACCCATCGACTTCAGTTGCGTCACGTCGACTTCTTTCGGGTCGACAGGATACGCATCAATACCGCCTTCACGCAGCCCGGCTAACACCGCTGCGCCAGAATTCAGAGAAACTTCCCGCTCAGCGGAAGTCCCGCCCAACAGGACCGCGATTTTATCAGTCATGTTGTTCTTCCTCCGGAGTTTGCGGCTTCAGTTTGATTTCAGCTAAAGAACGGGCAATTTTTCCGATATTACCAGCCCCCTGAACGAGAATCAGGTCGTTACCGGTTAATACCGGTGCCAGCATCTCGGCTACCTGCGCAGGGTCCGGCACCAGAATGGGATCAATTTTCCCACGTCCACGAATTGTGCGACACAGCGAACGGCTGTCCGCTCCCGGAATTGGCGCTTCGCCAGCCGGATACACTTCCAGCATCAACAGGGTATCAACCTGCGTCAGCACATTGGCGAAATCATCATACAGGTCGCGCGTACGGGTAAAACGGTGCGGCTGAAACAGCATTACCAAGTTTTTATCCGGCCAGCCTGCGCGCGCCGCTTTAATGGTGGCGTCAACTTCCGTCGGGTGGTGGCCGTAGTCATCGACCAGCATTGCCGTACCGCTTTTACCATTCACTGGCTCCAGCGGGAATTCACCGAGGAAATCAAAACGGCGACCAGTCCCCTGGAAGCTCTCCAGCGCACGCAAAATAGCCTCGTCGTCAATTCCCTCTTCCGTAGCAACCGCAACCGCAGCTGCGGCGTTCAGCGCGTTATGACGGCCTGGCGCATTCAGGGTGACGCGCATCGGCTCTTTGTCCTGACGCAGCAGCGTAAAGTGCCCCTGCGGGCCAATCTGCTGATAATCTTCTACACGCACGTCGGCATCTTCGCTGAAGCCGTAAGTTGTGGTCTGACGTCCCACACGCGGTAACAATTCGCGGATCACCGGATCATCAACACACATCACCGCACGACCGTAAAAAGGCAGGTTGTGCAGAAAATTAATAAAGGTCTGTTTTAAATTCTCAAAGTCGCCCTGGTAGGTATCCATGTGGTCGGCTTCGATATTGGTGACAATCGCCACCATCGGTTGCAGATGCAGGAACGATGCATCACTCTCATCTGCTTCGGCAATCAGGTACCGACCATGCCCCAAACGCGCATGAACCCCCGCCGCTTTTACCAGCCCGCCGTTAACGAAGGTTGGGTCGAGCCCCGCTTCTGCGTAGATGCTGGAAACCATCGCGGTAGTTGTCGTTTTGCCGTGCGTTCCTGCAATGGCGATGCCATGACGAAAACGCATTAACTCAGCCAGCATTTCGGCACGACGGATCACCGGAATACGCGCTTCATGAGCTGCGACAATTTCCGGGTTGTCGGCAGAAATGGCGCTGGAAACAACGACCACGCTGGCATCACGTACGTTTTCCGGGCGATGGTTGAAATAAATCGTCGCACCCAGATTCAGTAACTGCTGCGTGACCGGATTTGGCGCTAAATCGGAACCACTGATCTGATAACCTTCATTGGCCAGAACTTCGGCAATACCGCCCATACCGGCACCACCAATGCCGACAAAATGTATGTGCCGAACGCGACGCATTTCGGGCACGATGGAACGCAGTTTTGCCAATTGTTGTGTATTCATTCTTTACGCCATTAACTTCTTAAATTCATACGATGCAAAAGGCATCGCTACAATTACGCCCGGGCAGCCCGGCTCACTTCATTTGCCACTCGCTCGGTGGCATCCGGAATGGATGCAGCGCGGGCGCGTTCTGCCATGGTTAATAAGGTTTCTCGCGACCACCCGGCCAGGGTGTTGGCGACAGCATCCACGCTAAGCTGTGGCTGCTCGATAATTTTGGCTGCGCCCGCTTTTTCCAGCGGTAGCGCATTCCAGTATTGCTGGCGGTCTTTATGTTGAAACGGCACAAACAACGCCGGTAGTCCTGCCGCGGCGATTTCACTCACAGTTAAAGCACCGGAGCGGCAAACGACGACATCCGCCCACGCATACGCCGCCGCCATATCATCAATAAATTCAGTCACTTTATGCTGCGGTTGCCCCGCTTCGGCATACGCCTGTTCAACGGATTGTTGCGAACCTTTGCCGCTCTGATGCCAGATAGTGACTGAATCACCCAGTTTCGCAGCAACCTGCGGCATTGTCTGGTTAAGAATGCGTGCGCCCTGGGAACCACCCACTACCAACACACGAACCGGACCTTCACGTCCAGCCAAACGTTGCTGCGGCAACGGCAGCGCCAGCACATCGGTACGCACCGGGTTACCCACCACTTCCGCATTAGGGAAAGCGCCTGGAAACGCCTGCATCACTTTGGTAGCAATCTTCGCCAGCCATTTATTGGTTAAGCCCGCAATACCGTTTTGTTCATGAAGTACAACCGGAATGCCTAACGACCACGCGGCCAGACCACCTGGACCTGATACATAGCCGCCCATACCGAGTACCACGTCAGGTTTGTACGCTTTCATAATCGCCCGCGCCTGACGCCAGGCGTTGAAGATACGCAGCGGCGCAGCTATCAGTGCTTTTATACCTTTTCCACGCAAACCAGAGATACGAATGAAATCAATTTCGATGCCATGTTTTGGCACTAAGTCCGCTTCCATACGGTCGGCAGTCCCCAGCCAGCGAACTTGCCAACCCTGAGCCATTAGATAGTGCGCAACCGCCAGTCCCGGGAATACATGTCCACCGGTTCCGCCTGCCATCACCATTAATCGCTTCCCTTGACCACTCATCGTGAACCTCGTACAAACGCCTGCGCTTTCTCCAGACGCGTTTCATAATCAATACGCAACAGCATCATGATGGCTGTCGACATAATCAGTAAGCTCGAACCACCGTAACTGATTAGCGGCAATGTCAGACCTTTGGTCGGTAACATCCCCGCCGCCGCGCCTACGTTAACCAGCGCCTGGAAGCTAAACCAGATGCCAATAGAACAGGCGAGAAAACCGGAAAAACGGTGGTCAATTTCTAATGCTTTGCGGCCAATCGACATCGCACGAAAAGCGACGAAGAATACCATTAAAAGTGCTAGTACCACACCGACATAACCTAATTCTTCGCCGATAATGGCGAAAATAAAGTCAGTGTGCGCTTCCGGCAGATACTCCAGTTTTTGTACCGAATTACCTAAACCTTGCCCCCAAAGTTCGCCGCGACCAAACGCCATCAGCGATTGCGTTAACTGATAGCCGCTACCAAAGGGATCTTCCCACGGGTTCCAGAATGCGGTAACACGGCGGATACGGTACGGTTCGGCGAGGATCAGCAACACAACCGCTGAAATGCCCATACCGATAATGGCAATGAACTGCCACAATTTCGCTCCCGCCAGGAACAACATCGCCAGCGTAGTCACAAACAACACCACCACCGTACCAAGGTCTGGCTGTGCCAGCAGTAACACTGCCAACACCAGAATCACGCCCATCGGTTTCAGGAAGCCGCGCAGGTTATTACGTACTTCGTCGCCTTTACGCACCAGATAGTTGGCGATATAGCAAAACAGCGACAGTTTTGTCAGCTCCGCAGGCTGGATACGCAGCAAACCGAGATCGATCCAACGCGATGCCCCTTTAACAGCGCTACCCACTACCAGCACGATCATCAGCAGGATGATCGATCCGAGCAGCATCGTGGCACTGTAGCGTTGCCAGAACTCCATCGGCAGACGCAGCGTAATGATCGCCAGAATAAACGCCAAAATCAGATAGACACCATCACGCTTCGCGAAGAAGAACGGATCGTTGGTTAAGCGTTGCCCTATGGGCATTGACGCCGAGGTCACCATGATAAAGCCAATCGCCGCGAGGCCGAAGGTCAGCCACAGTAAGGTGCGATCGTACATGATCAGGCTGTCGGTATCTTTTTCCCGCGAGCCCATCACCCAGCCCTTTAGCGCCGTGGAGATCCAGACCAGGATACTGAATCCTGGCAGGCGCGGCATTTTCAGGCGAGGGAGAGATAAACGCATCAACCTAACTCCTTCGCCAGACGGGCAAACTCATTGCCTCGTTGTTCAAAGTTCTTGAACTGATCAAGGCTGGCACAGGCCGGGGAGAGCAGAACCATATCGCCCGGCTGAACACGCGGAGCCAGCAAGCGCATAGCCTGTTCCATAGTTTCGGTTTGTTCTGCCACTTCCGGGCGTAGCGCCGCCAGCTGCGCGCCGTCACGACCGAAACAATACAGACGTACGTTATCGCCATTCAGGTAACGCGCCAGTGGGCTAAAGTCCGCCGATTTACCATCGCCGCCCAGCAACAAATGCAGCGTGCCGTCTACGTGCAGGCCATTCAGCGCCGCTTCCGTACTGCCGACGTTGGTCGCTTTTGAATCGTTAATCCAGCGCACACCGTTATGCTCCAGCACCACTTCAAAGCGATGCGGCAGACCGGTGAAGGTGGTTAACGCTTTCAGGCTGCTGGCGCGCGGTAACCCTGCGGCATCTGCCAGCGCCAGCGCCGCCAGCGCATTGGTGTAGTTATGCTGCCCGGAAAGTTTCATCTCTTTCACATTCAGCACTTTCTCGCCTTTAACCCGCAGCCAGGTTTCGCCCTGCTGATGATTCAGGTGATAGTCACCCATGTTGACGCCAAAGCTGACGCAGCGTTCATCCGCACCGCGAATCGGCATTGTTAAGGCATCATCAGCATTAACCACGCAAACTTTCGCGTTTTCGTAAATGCGCAGTTTTGCTGCACGATACTGTTGTAAACCAAACGGGTAGCGATCCATATGATCTTCAGTCACGTTCAGAATGGTCGCTGCTACCGCCTGTAAGCTGGAGGTGGTTTCCAGCTGGAAGCTCGACAGTTCCAGCACGTACAGTTCACACTCATCATCCAGTAGCATCAACGCAGGCAGGCCAATATTGCCACCCACACCAACGTTAACCCCCGCCGCTTTCGCCATTTCACCCACTAGCGTGGTGACCGTGCTTTTGCCGTTAGAACCGGTAATCGCCACAATCGGTGCTTGTGCTTCGCGACAAAACAGCTCGATATCGCCAACGATTTCGATTCCGGCATCAGCGGCAGCGCTTAAGGATGGATGCGCCAGTGCAATACCGGGACTGGCGACAATCAGATCTGCCGCCATCAGCCATTCATCATTCAGACTGCCCGTGTGGCGTTCTACGGCTTCGGGTAATTTATCTAGGCCAGGCGGTGTCATACGCGTATCCATAACGCGCGGCGTCACACCGCGAGCGAGGAAAAAGTCCACGCAGGAAAGCCCGGTGAGGCCCAGGCCGATAATGACAACATTTTTACCCTGGTAATCAGCCATGATTAACGTACCTTCAGCGTTGCCAGACCAATCAGGACCAGCATCAGCGAAATAATCCAGAAACGCACAATGACGCGCGGTTCCGGCCAGCCTTTCAGTTCATAGTGGTGATGAATCGGTGCCATGCGGAAAATACGTTGTCCGCGCAGTTTAAAGGAGCCGACCTGCAGGATGACAGAAAGCGTTTCTACCACGAACACGCCCCCCATAATCACCAGCAGGAATTCCTGACGTAGCAGTACGGCGATAATGCCTAACGCACCACCTAACGCCAGCGAACCGACATCGCCCATAAAGACCTGCGCCGGATAGGAGTTAAACCACAGGAAGCCCAGTCCTGCCCCGACTATCGCGGTACAGACAATAACCAGTTCCCCGGCGTGTCGCAGATACGGTATGTGTAAATAGCTGGCAAAGTTCATGTTGCCGGTCGCCCACGCCACCAGCGCAAAACCACCGGCGACAAATACGGTCGGCATAATTGCCAGACCGTCAAGACCATCGGTCAGGTTTACCGCGTTGCCAGTACCCACAATGACGAAGTAAGCCAGCAGAATGTAGAACAGCCCCAGTTGCGGCATCACATCTTTAAAGAATGGGACCACCAGCTGCGTTGCGGGCGTGTCTTTGCCGGCAAGGTACAAAGCGAAAGCAACACCCAGCGCAATGACCGACATCCAGAAATATTTCCAACGAGCGATCAACCCTTTGGTGTCTTTACGCACCACTTTGCGATAATCATCAACAAAGCCAATAACACCGTAACCTACCAGCACCACCAACACGCACCAGACGTACGGATTGGACGGGTAAGCCCACAGCAGCACGGAGATCACAATCGCTGTCAGGATCATAATCCCGCCCATGGTCGGCGTACCGCGCTTGCTGAAGTGTGATTCAGGACCGTCGTTACGCACTACCTGACCAAAGGAAAGTTTTTGCAAATGAGCAATCATGCGCGGGCCCATCCACAATGAGATGAACAGCGCGGTCAGCAGGCTGACGATGGCGCGAAACGTCAGATAGGAAAAGACGTTAAAGCCGGAATAATATTTGACCAAATGTTCGGCCAGCCAAACTAACATGTCCCATTCTCCTGTAAAGCGCGTACTACCTCTTCCATGGCAGCACTACGTGAACCCTTAACTAAAATCGTAATTACCTGTTGCTCAGCAATCAGTGATTTAAGACGCGTAATTAACGCAGTTTTATCAGCAAAATGTTCGCCAACGCCGCTGGCGGTGCTGATAGCATGGCTTTGTTTACCCATGCTTAACACGCGGTCAATACCAGCAGCTTTTGCCGCCTCGCCCACCTGTACATGGCAGGCTTCGCTTTCAGCGCCCAGTTCCGCCATATCGCCCACCACCAGCACGCGGTAGCCCGGCATTTCAGCCAGTACCTGAACAGCTGCGGTCATTGAACCGACATTGGCGTTGTAGGAGTCGTCGAGCAGCAACTGGTTTTCTGCCAGTTGGATGGGGAACAGACGGCCAGGAACAGCTTTCAGATTTGCCAGCCCCGCTTTGATAGCATCAAGCGTTGCGCCCACGGACATGGAGAGCGCAGCGGCTGCCAGCGCATTCGCAATATTGTGACGCCCCGGCAACGGCAGCAGAACATCGACGCTACCGGTTGGGGTTTGTAGGGTAAATTCCATACCGTGCGAGGTCACATGGATATTGGTGGCGGTGAAATCGCTGTTGGCGGCATTGGGTGAGAAACGCCACACTTTGCGTGAGCCAATTACGCTCTGCCAGTTCAGCCAGTCGTTGTTGTCGGCGTTCATAATGGCGATACCGTTTTCCGGCAGGCCGCTAAAGATTTCACCTTTCGCTTTCGCGACACCCGCAAGCGAGCCAAAACCTTCCAGATGCGCCGCTGCCAGGTTGTTGACCAGCGCCGCTTCCGGGCGAGTCAGACTCACAGTCCAGGCAATCTCGCCCTGATGGTTCGCGCCAAGTTCAATAACTGCGTAATCGTATTCCGGCGTTAAGCGCAACAGCGTCATCGGTACACCGATGTCGTTGTTGAGATTGCCTGCCGTATAAAGCGTGTTGCCGCACTGGCTTAAAATCGCCGCCGTCATCTCTTTAACGGAGGTTTTGCCGGAGGACCCCGTCAGAGCAACCACGCGCGCCGGAACTTGCTGGCGAACCCATGCAGCCAGTTCACCAAACGCCAGACGCGTATCCTTGACGATTAACTGCGGCAGGTCGATGTCCAGCGGACGGCTAACCAGTAGTGCGCCTGCGCCGCCAGCTTTCGCCTGGTCGGCAAAATCGTGGGCATCAAAACGTTCACCTTTCAGGGCAACAAACAGGCAGCCCGGCGTCAGTTTTCGGGTATCAGTGGTTACAGCATCAAGGGTGATATCTGCACCTTGCAGTTCACCGTTGAGAATATCGGTAAGTTGGCTAAGGGTTACGCTAATCATGCAATCACCCCCAGCAGACGCGCCACCGTGACGCGATCGGAGTAGTCCAGACGCTGATTGCCAACAATCTGGTAATCCTCATGGCCTTTGCCCGCGACCAGTACCACATCATTCTCTTTAGCCTGCATAACGGCGCAAGTCACCGCTTCAGCACGGCCTTCCATCACTTTGGCATGTCCGGCATCTAACATTCCCGCCAGAATATCGTTGATGATGGCACGCGGTTCTTCGGTACGCGGGTTATCGTCCGTCACCACCGCCACGTCAGCAAACTCTTCGGCAATTGCGCCCATCAGTGGACGCTTACCTTTATCGCGATCGCCACCACAGCCAAAGACGCACCACAGCTTGCCCGCACAGTGCAGGCGCGCCGCCTGTAAGGCTTTTTCCAGTGCATCCGGCGTATGCGCGTAATCCACCACCACCGTCGGTTTGCCTGCCGCAGTGAACACTTCCATACGTCCGCAAACCGGTTGCAGACGCGCGGCGGTTTTCAGCAGATCAGCCAGTGGATAGCCCAGCGCCAGCAGTGTTGCCAGCGCGAGCAACAGGTTGCTGACGTTAAAAGCGCCCATCAGATGGCTTTCAATTTCGCCATCGCCCCAGCTTGAACTAAAGCGAATGGTCGCGCCGCTGTCGTGATAGTTCACTTCGGTCGCTTTCAACCAGCGTCCGTGACAGTTCGGATTGATATGATCTTCCATTGATACCGCAACCGCGTCCGGCAGTTTTGCCAGCCAGCGGCGGCCCACTTCATCGTCGGCGTTAATAATCGCCTGACCGCAATGATGTTCAGAATAAAGCAGCCATTTCGCAGCTTCGTAGTGTTCCATATCACCATGATAATCAAGGTGATCGCGGCTTAAGTTGGTAAAGACCGACGCCGCAAATTTCAATGCCGCCACACGGTGCTGTACCAGCCCGTGGGAGGAAACTTCCATTGCGCAAAAAGTCGCGCCCTGATCCACCAGCCCCGCCAGCTCATGCTGAACATCAACTGCCGAACCGGTAGTATTTTCTGTCGGGATCACTTTCCCCAGCAGACCGTTACCAACGGTGCCCATTACCGCGCTGGTTTCGCCAAGCAGTTGGCTCCACTGCGCCAGAAGCTGGGTCGTCGTGGTTTTGCCGTTGGTGCCCGTTACGCCTACGAGACGTAAATTGTCAGAGGGTTCATGGTAAAAGCGGCCCGCCAGTGCAGATAAACGCTCGTTGAGCTGGCTGAGATAGATGACCGGTACGCCGTGCATTTCACGGATTTCACCGTCGGTCGCCTCATCTTTCGCCTCTGCAATAATGGCAGCCACACCTTGCGCTATCGCCTGCGGGATATATCGACGCCCGTCCGCCTGATGACCTACTACAGCTACAAAGAGATCGCCCGCCGCAGCCACACGGCTGTCGAGTGTCATCTCTCGCAGTGCTCGCGAAGGTGCGTCTGGCACCCACGGAGCAAGAAGGTCGCGCAAATTACGATCTGCCACCTGTCCCCTCGCCTTGATTAATCACAAATTCATTTTTATCGCCCGTTGTCAGCGCATCCGGCTCGATGTTCATGGTACGCAATACGCCGCCCATGATGGCACCAAAGACCGGCGCGGAAACGGCGCCGCCGTAGTATTTACCCGCCTGCGGATCGTTGATAACAACAACCAGCGCGAAGCGCGGCTGACTCGCAGGCGCAACGCCTGCGGTATAAGCAATATATTTATTGATGTAGCGACCGTCCGGCCCGACCTTTTTCGCGGTACCGGTTTTAATGGCGATACGATAGCCTTTAATCGCCGCCTTCACGCCGCCGCCGCCTGGTAGCGCCACGCTTTCCATCATATGCACCACGGTGCGAACAATGGATTCCGGGAAGACACGTTCACCGGGAACCGGGGGGTCAACTTTGGTAATCGACAGTGGGCGATAAATGCCGTAGCTGCCGATAGTTGCGTAGACTCGCGCTAACTGTAACGGTGTTACCATTAGCCCGTAGCCGAAAGAGAAGGTGGCCCTCTCTATGTCAGACCACCGTTGTTTTTGAGGATATAAGCCACTGCGTTCTCCGACCAACCCCAAATTGGTCGCTTTTCCCAGTCCAAAACGTGAGTAAGTATCTACTAACGCTGAGGACGGCATCGCTAACGCCAGCTTGGAAACACCGACGTTACTCGACTTCTGTAATACCCCGGTCAGGGTTAATTCGCTGTAGCGTGCCACGTCTTTGATTTCGTGGCCGTTAATTCGATAAGGAATGGTATTGAGTACCGAGTTTTCCCGCACCACGCCACGTTGCAACGCGGTCATCACCACCATCGGTTTAACCGTTGAGCCCGGTTCAAACACGTCGGTGATGGTACGGTTACGCATCGCCTCTTTCGGCGTGCCGCTCAGATTGTTAGGGTTGTATGACGGGCTGTTAGCCATCGCCAGCACTTCACCTGTGTTGACATCCACCAGCACGGCGCTACCAGATTCAGCCTTGTTAAAGGCCACCGCGTTGTTCAGTTCGCGATAAACCAGCGCCTGCAGGCGTTCATCAATACTCAGCGCCAGGTTGTGCGCTGCCTGGCTGTCAGTAGAAGAAATATCTTCAATTACGCGACCATAGCGGTCTTTACGCACAATGCGCTCACCCGGCTGCCCGGTAAGCCATTTATCGAAACTCTTCTCAACGCCCTCAATCCCTTGACTATCGACGTTAGTAAAGCCGATGAGGTGAGCAGTCACTTCGCCGGACGGATAGTAACGGCGAGACTCTTCACGCAGATGAATCCCCGGCAGTTTCAGTTTTTTGATGTAGTCCGCCATGTCAGAGTTTACCTGACGCGCCAGATAAATAAAGCGCCCTTTCGGGTTGGCGTTAATGCGGGCAGAAAGCTGATCCAGCGGAATATTGAGCGCGTTAGCCAGCGCCTTCCAGCGGTCACCGACGCTGATACCGCCAGCGTCATGCACTTCTTTCGGGTCAGCCCAAATCGCTTTTACCGGCACGCTCACCGCTAACGGGCGACCAGAACGGTCAGTAATCATGCCGCGGGAGGTGGAAACTTGCTGAACGCGAAGAGAACGCATGTCGCCCTCTTTCACCAGCATATCCGGGGAGATAACTTGTAACCACGCTACGCGTCCGAGCAGAAAAGCCAGCGCCAGGAGAATACAGCCGCATAACAACGCAAAACGCCAACTGATAAAGTTGGCATGTTCTTCCTGACGTTTTGGTTTCTGCGTTTTCGCCGCTGCTTTCATGCGTCGCGTTTATCCTTATTTTTGCACTACGATATTTTCTTGTGACGGATCAACATGCTGCATTTGCAGCTTTTCCGTGGCGATCCTTTCCACCCGGCTATGGTCGCCGAGCGCATTCTCTTCAAGGAGCAGGTTGCGCCATTCAATGTCTAAAGCATCTCGCTCCAGCACCAGTTGTTCGCGCTGAGCGGTCAGTAAACGGGTATGGTGCGCCGTGGTTACCACGGTCACCGCCGTCAAAATAATGCAAATGAACAGGCAGAGTGGCAGCTTCCCAAATCGCAAAAGATCGTCACCGATAACACCAGGCAATGCATGGCGCTCGTGGCTTCCCATCGATCCTTTAACTTTGCTTAGAGCTTCTGTCACTCTGCTGATCATGCGTTCGTCCTCTCTGCAATACGCAGAACTGAACTACGGGCACGAGGGTTCTCAGCCACCTCTTCTTCGCCCGGCATTAACTTGCCTAGTGCTCGCAGCTGACGGCCACCCAGTTTTTTGAGCTGCTCTTCAGTCATCGGTAACCCTGCCGGAACTTGCGGACCGCGGCTGTTTTCACGCATAAAACGTTTCACAATACGGTCTTCCAGCGAGTGGAAGCTGATGATCGAAAGCCGCCCACCCGGGGCCAGCACGTTGAGCGAGCTTTTTAGCGCCTGCTCTATCTCCTCCAGTTCACTGTTTACCCAAATGCGCACCGCCTGGAAGGTACGGGTCGCGGGATGTTTAAACTTATCTTTCACCGGCGTTGCAGCAGCCACGACTTCCGCCAGTTCTTTGGTGCGGGTCATCGGCTGTTCGCGGTTACGCTCGACAATGGCGCGGGCAATGCGTTTGGCAAAACGCTCTTCACCATAGGTTTTCAATACCCAGGCGATATCGGCTTCTTCTGCGGTTTGTAGCCATTCAGCGGCTGACTGCCCACGGGTTGGGTCCATACGCATGTCCAGCGGACCATCGCGCATAAAGGAAAAGCCGCGTTCAGCATCATCAAGTTGCGGTGAAGAGACGCCAAGATCGAGGAGAATGCCGTCGATCTTGCCAATAAGATCGCGCTCGGCAACGTATTCGCCCAGCGCGGAGAAAGGTCCGTGGATGATGGAGAAGCGCGGATCATCAATAGTCTTCGCAACGGCGATAGCCTGCGGGTCGCGATCGATCGCCAGCAAACGCCCCTCTTCGCCAAGCTGCGAGAGGATCAGACGTGAGTGACCACCGCGACCAAAAGTCCCATCAATGTAGATGCCATCAGGACGGATATTGAGGCCATTAACGGCTTCATCCAGCAGCACCGTAGTATGTTTATAGTTTTCCATCATTTTATAGAGACAAGTCCTGCAGTCGCTCCGATAAGTCTCCGGTAGCCAACTGCTCTGCGTCGATATCTTCCTTGACCTGTTGATGCCAGGTTGTTTCATCCCACAGCTCAAACTTGTTGAACTGTCCAACCAGCATCACTTCTTTTGTCAGCCCGGCATGTTGCCGCAGTACTGGCGCGATTAACAATCGACCTGCGCCATCCATCTGACATTCGCTGGCATGACCTAACAGTAGGCGCTGCACACGGCGCTCAACCGGGTTCATGCTCGACAGACGCGATAATTTTTGCTCGATAATTTCCCATTCAGGCAGGGGGTAAAGCAGCAGGCACGGGTGATGAATGTCAATGGTGCAAACCATTTGACCGGCAGCGTTCTCAAGCAGCTGTTCCCGATAACGGGTAGGCACTGATAAGCGCCCTTTGCTGTCGAGATTGACTAACGTTGCTCCCCGGAACATGCCAGCCTCACCCCTTATTCCCACTTTGCCCCACAATTTCCCACTGAAAGGAGTTTACGGAGCGGAGGAAAAGCTTGTCAAGCCAGTCACAAGGCATACCGAGGTAAAAAACCCGATGTTTACGGCTAATATCAGCGTTGTTTATTTTACGTCCAACGTGCGAAGCAAATTAACGTTATGAATAGCTGTAAGAAAAAATCCCTCATCGTCATCACTGTTTTAAAATGACTCACTATTTTCCACAGCAAATATAAAGTGTCAGTTTGCGACGCGAGCGGCATTTTAGGACATATCTTCCCCGGTTAACAGTCCTTGTTACGTCTGTGTGGCGCTTGATGCCAGCGGGTTTGCGCAAAAGCAAAGAAAAGTGTTTGTTAAATCGGCAATTCATCGCCGCATGTAACAAAATAATGCAAAAACGCGCTGTCGATATCACTTAATTATTGTGAATTTCAGCTGGTGAGTTAATTAACGGGCGGGTTTAAAACCATTTATCAATAATAGTCAGGAATAGTCTTATTTACTTTAAGGATATTGATGCC
>NZ_JBQZXC010000014.1:0-49122 GCF_053555815.1 Shigella sp. SIG6
AAACCCGGCAGTAAATAATGTATTGAATATTACGTGGTCCGTGCTCAGAATATCCGTTCAACCTTATTGTGACAATGGTTAATTGTGACATTGACCTGAATTACGCTTTCATAAAAACATATTAACCAAATAAATATTTTTAATGGATATTTAAATTAAAGGATATATTCATGCAGTCAATAACACCTCCATTAATTGCCGTTATTGGTAGCGATGGTTCAGGCAAGTCAACGGTGTGTGAACATCTTATTACCGTTGTCGAAAAATATGGTGCTGCCGAAAGAGTTCATTTAGGAAAACAGGCCGGAAATGTCGGTCGTGCAGTGACAAAATTACCTTTGATGGGAAAATCCTTACATAAAACAATTGAACGAAATCAGGTGAAAACAGCAAAAAAATTGCCTGGACCAGTTCCGGCGCTGGTAATTACAGCGTTTGTCGCCCGTCGCTTACTGCGCTTTCGTCATATGCTTGCCTGTCGTCGTCGCGGGTTAATTGTTCTAACCGACCGTTATCCTCAGGACCAAATTCCTGGCGCTTACGATGGTACGGTGTTCCCACCTAACGTTGAAGGTGGTCGTTTTGTCTCATGGCTGGCAAGCCAGGAACGTAAAGCGTTTCACTGGATGGCGAGCCATAAGCCTGATCTGGTCATCAAACTCAATGTTGATCTTGAAGTTGCCTGTGCACGTAAACCCGACCATAAACGGGAATCGCTGGCGAGGAAGATTGCCATAACGCCACAGTTAACCTTTGGTGGTGCACAACTGGTTGATATCGATGCCAATCAGCCACTGGAACAGGTGTTGGTTGATGCAGAAAAAGCGATTACGGATTTTATGACCGCACGTGGTTATCACTAGTCAAAAATGGAAATGCCCGATCGCCAGGACCGGGCATTTTCAGGAAGGTTAAATCAACTGCAATGCTATCCAGTACAGCCCACCAGAAAGAAAAATTGCCGCCGGTAAAGTAAACACCCACGCCATCAGGATGCTGGTTACCGTTTTACGCTGTAACCCACCGCCGTCCACCACCATCGTCCCTGCTACCGCAGACGAGAGGACGTGTGTTGTGGAGACAGGCATCCCAATATAACTGGCAAGGCCGATAGACACTGCCGCCGTCATTTGTGCCGCCATGCCTTGCGCATACGTCATGCCGCGCTTACCAATCTTCTCACCGATGGTCATCGCTACACGACGCCAGCCAATCATGGTGCCAATGCCGAGCGCCAGTGCTACCGCCATGATGATCCACACCGGAGCGTACTCAATGGTGCTTAACATATCGCTGCGCAGTTTTTTCAGCAGGTTCTGGTCTTCTTTACTGACGCCTGGCAGTTTCGCCAGCTTCGCGGAGGTATCAGAGATGCACAGCATAATGCGGCGCAGCTGGCTGCGCTGACTCACGCTTAACGGCTCGTAACTTTCCATATTGCCTGGCAGCATCGTTTTAACGCGCGCAATCGCATCAAAGGTATTTGCCGGATGACAGTGAAACTCTGTTACTTGCGTGCCATCAGTCGATGCTGCAGGCAATGGAGGTTCCATCGCAATCAACTTCTGCGGCAGTTCAGGATGCTGTTGCAGGTAGTGTTCGAAGTTGGTAACGGCATCGCGGGTACGGGTAATTTCATAGCCGGACGCATTCATATTGACGACGAAGCCAGCAGGGGCAATCCCCACCAGTACCAGCATTACCAGGCCGATCCCTTTCTGCCCGTCGTTCGCGCCGTGCGAAAACGCCACGCCCGCAGCGGAAACAATCAGCGCAATACGCGTCCAGAATGGCGGTTTACGTTTGCCCTTTTTCTTTTTGCGATCTTCCGGAATGCGGTGAATACGGTCACGCTTTTTCGTCCCACTCCAGAAACGGCGCAGCAGGAAAATCAGACTACCCGCAATGACCAGGCCGACGATAGGGGAAACAATCAGCGAGGAGAAAATTTTGGTTACTTCACGCAGGTTTAACGCATCCATCACCGATGAGCCGGTTAACAGCGCGTTGGTTAAACCGATGCCGATAATCGCACCAATCAAGGTGTGCGAACTGAAGGCCGGTAAACCAAAGAACCACGTTCCCAGGTTCCAGATAATCGCCGCCAGCAGCATGGAAAAGACCATCGCCAGACCGTGAGTTGACCCCATATTCAGCAACAAATCGGTTGGTAACATATGGACAATGGCATAGGCAACGCTAAGTCCGCCCAATAACACGCCAAAAAAGTTAAAAAATGCCGCCATCACCACAGCAAGTTGTGGCTGCATGGCACGAGTATAAATAACGGTTGCCACCGCATTCGCCGTGTCATGAAAACCATTGATTGCTTCGTAGAACAACACAAATGCCAGAGCAAGTAATAACAAAAGCCCCGTATATATATCAAGGCCAACAAATAAATTTAGCATATATTAGATTACGCCATTTTGAATTTACGAACGGACGCATTATCAGTGACTTTAACGGCATGGGCAAAGTGAAATATCATTTTTTAACGATAAAAAGAGTGTTATTTCTTGTGTATCAGACAATAAGCATTCATTCAAAACCTTTAGAAATAATCAAAACACAGGTATTCCACTGGTTAATATATTCACATATGAAATGAATAAATATTGGAATATATAAATATTGGAATATATAAATATTGAATATTTTGATTAATCCCCGTACTAATTATTCTTCATAATCAGTACGGGGTTGCTACAACATGTATTACTTTTTCACCACAATTAACGGTTCAATATCACTCTCTTTTTTGATGACCAGTGATTCATCACCGCGCAAACACGTCCCACCGTAGTTGCCGCCAACGGTGAAGGTACATACCTGAATGTATTTACCGTCCACTTTCGGCAAACACCACAGTTGCTGATAGATGTTTTTCTGCTCGGCAAATTTACCGCTGGTTTTGTCCAGCACCTCTTCATGATGGCTGACCAGGTCGATATTGCTACCACAGCGACCGGCGATCGGTTTCACTGCGTAACCTGTTTTCACCAATTCATCATTAACAGTGAAATCGGTATCCAGCAGGTAACGATGGTGCGGGAACAGCGACCAGAGGATCGGCAGAATCGCTTTGTTGCCGGGGATCACCGTCCACAGCGGCTCAAAGACCAGCACTTCCGGGCGCAGCAATACGTCGATAAGACGCACTTCGTTTTGCGGATGACCGGTACGGATTGGCACCGCAGCAAACTCACGGTCGCTAACTTCACGAATCTGATCAAACGCGGTTTCCCACGCCCAGGTTTTCCACACGCAGTTAACCAGTCGCCCTTCCCCATCAATCAGTTGCCCGGCAGCATCCCAGCCCAGTTCATCCAGCCCGCGCAAGATACGCGTTTCAAAGCCCGCCTGGTGCAGCGCCTGCTCCATAAACTGCGCGTGATAGTTTTCCTCGATATCTTTGTCCTGCATGATATGGACAAACGGACGTGCACGACTGTGTTTCCAGGCACCAGCCAGTTCGTTAATCAGCCCTTCCGCCGGATTGAAGCCGTTGCCTTTATAGCCCTGCTCCGCCCAACGTTCGAGGATCAAGCCCGCTTCGGTATGACAGGAGGCGGAGTCGGCGTTGTATTCGTAAACCTTCAGGCCACGCTCATCCATGCAGAAATCCATACGACCAGTGATCATATGGTGACGGCGACGCTGCCAGGAGAGACGCAAACGTGGCCAGAGGATTTTCGGAATGTCGAACAGCGCCAGCAGGTTGTCATCTTTCAGCACCTTGTCGGTTGCGTGAAGATACATCAGATGCAGCTCGTTGGTGGCTTTAATTAGCTCCTGCTCGGCACTCTCGGTAATGGTGTAGTAATGATACGGATCCTGATTGATCACCTGACCGTTGGCCTGCACATAGGCGTTTTGTAGCGGATCTTTTTCATCCAGCCATTTACCGTCAAACTGGCCTTTGTTTTCCAGACGCGCTCCACTGATTTTCAGCAGCTCGCCTGCAATTTCCGGCTGCGGTAAGCTGTATTCAGTATCTTCCGTCTGGATCATCCAGCCCAGAATGGTGGTGTCATCAAAAGTGTCTTTAAGGGTATAGCAGCCGTTTTCGACCACCATCTCCAGCTCGCGCGTCCACTGTTGCCCTTGCGGCAACGGGGAATGAATCACGTTCTGTTCCGCAATACGGACTTTGTTGCCATGCAATTGGGTAATGATGGCGACATGGCCAGTGTCTTTAAATTCACCGCCTTTATCCCAGATAAGAAGCGCACCCGCGACCGGCGCACGCGGCGAGCCGTTAGGAAATGCCTGCAATGGCAGGATGTTGTCATTAACCACTTCTCGCAGGAAGCGCAGCGAGAAAATCTCCCACGCCATACCCACGTCAGTAAAGACCACACCGTAATTCAGAAAGAGAAAACGGCGAGCAAATTCAACGCATTGCCACTTGTGGCCCATATATTCGTCGTCGATATAGCTACGGAATACGGCGTCATCTTCGTATTCCTGCGGATCGAGAGAACTGTAATCTGAAGAGTAGATTGCTACCCCACCTGGGGCGTAGCCCAATAATGTCCCGAACGGGGCATCCTGGCTGGTCGTTCCTTTGCTCATCACTTTACCTTTAACAATACAACCTAAGCAGTTGGCGTAATTGTTGTGCTCTGATTACCTGCTCAGCGACATTAACCGGACAGAGGTCAGACTAATCATACACCTCATCGCAGCGGCTGGCGCAAAGGGTTAAAAAATTCACATTCTGTACAGCAAGTGACCTGCTACACTGCTTCAACACTACCACTCAGAAGGCAACTCACTATGACAGACAATACTTATCAGCCCGCGAAAGTCTGGACGTGGGATAAATCCGCTGGCGGCGCGTTCGCCAATATCAATCGCCCGTTTTCTGGTCCGACGCATGAAAAAACGCTGCCCGTTGGCAAACATCCATTGCAACTTTATTCGCTGGGAACGCCGAACGGTCAGAAAGTAACGATTATGCTTGAGGAGCTACTGGCGCTGGGCGTTACTGGTGCAGAATACGACGCCTGGCTGATTCGTATTGGCGATGGCGATCAATTCTCCAGCGGCTTTGTCGAAGTGAACCCAAACTCGAAGATCCCGGCGCTGCGCGATCATACGCATAATCCGCCGATCTGCGTGTTTGAATCTGGTTCGATCCTGCTTTATCTGGCGGAGAAATTTGGCTACTTCCTGCCGCAGGATCTGGCAAAACGGACTGAAACGTTGAACTGGCTGTTCTGGTTACAGGGTGCCGCGCCGTTCCTCGGCGGTGGTTTTGGTCACTTTTACCATTACGCGCCGGTGAAAATTGAGTACGCCATCAACCGCTTTACCATGGAAGCCAAGCGCCTGCTCGACGTGCTGGATAAGCAACTGGCGCAGCATAAGTTTGTTGTGGGCGATGAGTACACCATTGCGGATATGGCGATTTGGCCGTGGTTTGGCAACGTGGTGCTCGGCGGCGTGTATGATGCCGCAGAGTTTCTGGATGCGGGAAGTTATAAACATGTGCAACGCTGGACGAAAGAAGTGGGCGAACGTCCGGCAGTGAAACGTGGGCGTATTGTTAACCGCACCAACGGGCCGCTGAACGAGCAGTTGCATGAGCGCCATGACGCCAGTGATTTTGAGACAAATACAGAAGATAAGCGTCAGGGGTAAGGGTTGGTGTTCGTCGCAGCAAGCCATCCAGGCCGGATAAGGCGTTCACGCCGCATCCGGCAATCGTGCACAATGCCTGATGCGACGCTGCCGCGTCTTATCAGGCCTACAAAAGCTAATCATCACGCGCTGGTAATGTCGTAATCCATTTGGCGCAGTGCGTCTAATGTGGCTTTGGCTTCATCTTCGTCGATGATGCTCATGGCAAATCCGACGTGTACCAGCACCCACTGGCCCAGCAGATCGGCAGGGTTACCTTCGCAAATCAGGGCGATATTCACGTCGCGCTTGATACCACATACTTCAACCTGCGCAAGCTGGTGAATATCTTCACCGACAGCCAGCACCTGGCCTGGAACGCCAATACACATTGTTAACTCCGGTTATTTCGATTGCCGGACAAACGCGAAAAAGAACCTTTAGCGGGTGTTCCCTCTCACCCTAACCCTCTCCCCGGAGGGGCCAGGGGACCGTCCGTGCGCTTTTTAGGCGTTGTCCTCAGTCTTATTCAACTTCAATACTTTTGACGATCAGCGAATCGCCGGTATCGACACGCAACCGCTCGCCGTGACAGAGCGGACACTGCGCATCGTGCTGATGAATCTCCACCACCTGGCTGCAATCCCAGCACCAGGCTTGGGCGGGTTTATAGACGATATGTAAATCGCACCCTTGCGCCACCGTTCCGTGGCAGACAATTTCAAAACTAAAACGGACGGCGCTCTCCTCAACGCAGGAGAGCGCGCCAATTTCCAGCCACACGGCGGTGACGCGCTTAACATCGTGCTGCTCCGCCTGCCGTTGGATAATTTCAACGGCGCTCTGGCAAAGCGACAACTCATGCATTTTCGCCCCTCCTGCGGCCAAACAGCAGGGCGCGACGCCCTGCGTGTGGTACATCCGGATTGGTGACTGGCAACGAAAGGATCATTCGTGCGCAGTCATCCGTCAGGCGTTGGCCTTCTTCAATCGACATGCTGTGTGAAAGCGGCGACATCAGCGAACAGGAGAGGTATTGCGAAACACCGTCCAGTTCGCCAACGGTAAAGGTCATGGTGCCATACGGCAGTTGCAGACCAATTTTTTCACTCACTTTGCGCAGCGGCCAGAGTTGATCCGGGCCGGGGAAGATAACTGCACTCAGCATCCACGGGGTGATCACACACCCCGTCCACTGACCTTCGAACAGCGTAAAATCAGAAACATACACCGGCATTGAAGGATGCAGAAAAGAGAGATCGTGCATCGAACGCCGGGCAATTTCTTCAAACGCTGCCTGTACTTGCGCCTTCGGGGAGGTCTGGAAACCTGCTATCTCTTCAGTCATGAATCGCCTCCCGTGGGATGGCTTCCACGCCTGATTCGCGCAGCGCAGCCAGAACCTGCTCAAGCGCAGGTTCAATCATTGCTTCAACCGTCGGCGTTAAGCCGATGTGTGGCTCCAGCGATTCCGGGATCACGCCGACCAGGGTCAGCTTTTTCGGAAACTCACCGGTGAAGCGCAGGGCCGACAATACGTCGGCCAGGCCAAGCTGATGCGGAGAGATTTTGTTGGTAAACAACGCCGGAACTTCTTCATCCCGCAGGATCATCATCGTTCCCGGCGTGTTCTTTTTCGACACAATGGCATCCGCAATAATCAGATGATCGCGATTTGCCATGTCGCCAAGCAGCTCCATTCCCGCCGTGCCGCCATCGAGGATCTCAACATAATCCGGCAGAATGTATCGTTGCTCTAACGCTTCGACAATCCGCACGCCGATGGCTTCATCGGTCAGCAAAATATTGCCGACCCCTAAGACTAAAATACGCATTACAGAACCTTCACTGAAACCACTTCGTTGCCGTCGGCATCCACTACGTGTACCGCACAGGCCATGCACGGGTCGAAGGAGTGAATGGTACGCACCACTTCCAGCGGTTTATTCGGATCGGCAACCGGTGTACCCACCAGCGACTGCTCGTAAGGACCGACGTCATCATTGAAGTTACGCGGACCAGAGTTCCAGGTTGATGGAACAACCGCCTGGTAGTTGCTGATGATACCGTCTTTAATAACCATCCAGTGAGAGAGCATACCGCGCGGCGCTTCGAGGAAGCCAACACCTTTGAACTCACCCGTTGCCGGAATGTTCGGCTTCACAAAGGTGGTGTGATCGCCTTTGCCGATATTGGTGATCAGTGCACTGTATTGGTTTTGCAGGATATCCTGCAATTCACAGCAGTGAACGGTACGACCAATAATACGGCCCAGCGTGGAGTGCAGCTGTGCCACTTCCAGCGTGTTGCCAGTCAGTTTCTGATAAATCGCAACGATTTCATTCAGTTTGTTCTGGGTAGATTCGCGACCTGCCGCCAGTTTCACCAGCATATTAGCCAGCGGACCCACTTCTACCGTTTTGCCGTAGAAAGTCGGTGATTTCACCCAGGAATATTTCCCGTCGTCAGACCAACCATCATAAGCCGGAATGGTGGTACCTTCCCACGGCGCCTGTGGCGCTTCGTCTTTATACCAGGAGTGCTTCGCGCTTTCCTGAATGCCTTTGATCAGGTATTCATCGGAATGAGAAGTGATCGGACGATACGAGGACAGATCCGCATTCTCAATGTAGCCGCCCGGGAACAGGAAGCTGCCGTTTTTGCTGTCGGTCGGGAATTCCGGCACGCTCAGGTAGTTCACCGCACCTTTACCGCGCGTCAGCCATTCCGGGTAGAACGCGGCGATAACCGCGGTATCAACCTTATAAACCTGCTCAACAAAGTCGCTCAGTTTGTCGATGAAAGACTTGATGTACATCAGGCGCTCAAGGTTCAACACGCCCAACCCGTCGAGGTTGATTGGGTTCGCGACACCACCCACTGCCAGGTTCTGAATGTGCGGCGTTTTACCGCCCAGCAGCGCCACGACGCGGTTAGCGTCACGCTGGCACTCCAGCGCCTGCAGGTAGTGCGCTACCGCAATCAGGTTCACTTCCGGCGGCAGTTTCATCGCCGGGTGACCCCAGTAGCCATTGGCGAAAATACCCAACTGACCGCTGGCAACCAGATCTTTGATCTTGTTCTGAACTTTAGTGAACTCTTCCGGACTGTTCAGATGCCAGGTCGAAACGCCTTTCAGCATTTCGGAGGCTTTGGTTGGGTCAGCTTGCAGTGCAGAAGTGATGTCCACCCAGTCCAGCGCCGAAAGCTGATAGAAATGAACGATATGGTCATGCGTGGTGTGCGCAGCCAGAATGATGTTACGGATGTATTGCGCGTTAACCGGAACGTCGATATTCAGCGCACTTTCTGCCGCACGAACGGAAGACAGCGCGTGAGTGGTAGTACATACGCCACAGATACGTTGCACAATCATCCATGCATCGCGCGGATCGCGGTTTTTCACGATCTCTTCCATGCCGCGCCACATGGTACCGGAAGCCCATGCTTTCGAAACGACGCCATTTTCGATTTCGCAATCGATGCGTAAATGCCCCTCAATACGGGTTACCGGATCAATAGTAATTCTCTGGCTCATGCTTTGCTCGCCTCATGACGATTATGATCGTTTTGTTTTAAAGGAGGAAGTATCGGCAGTAGACGAATGAGTACGATGTAAGCGCAAATCTCAATAGCCACAAAACCAATAGAAATCAACAGTTCTTCCCAGGTCGGGAAGTAGGCGTAACCGCCGCCCGGGTTGAATGCCACCAACGAATAGGTCAGACGCCAGGTTGCACAACCTAACAGTGCGCTCAGTGCTGACAGGAACAGCATGCGGGAATCATTACGCAGCTTCGCCACACGCAGAACGACCAGCGGGAAGAGCATCAGCAGGACTTCAATCCAGAACATCAAGGAGTAGAAGTCACCGGCAAACGCTAACGACAGCTTGTCGCGATAGATAAGCTCGCCAAAGCGCAGCCCGATGAAAATCGCCAGCAACACACTGATGGTGTTGGTCAGCTTGACGAACAGGCTCTTTTCATCCGGACCGTTGCCACGCAGACCCGCCTGCACCAGTGAACCTTCAAAGATGACAATCGAGAAGCCCATGATGAACGCCGTCAGCAGCGAGAACAGCGGCAACATTTCATAGCTCTGCCAGAGCGGATGCACCTTGTAGCCCGCCGAGATCATCAGCGACCCCATTGAAGACTGGTGCATGGTCGGCAGCAGCGCACCGAGCGCGATGATGAAGAACATCACCTTGTTCAGACGTTGTAGCGACACCTTCCAGCTCAGACGTTCAAACAGTGCCGGAGCAAACTCCAGAGCCATCACGCCGATGTAGATAGTCATACAGACCGCCGTCTCGAACAGTACCGAGTTCACGTTGAAGTGACCCGGAATGTAGAAGTACGGCAGGTTCCAGTAGCGACCCACGTCGATAGTGATCGACAAGCCACCCAGTGAGTAACCAAACAGACTCGCCAACAGCGCCGGACGCACCAGCGGATGGTATTGCCCACGGTTAAAGACGTATACCGCCCACGCCAGCGCCCAGCCGCCACAGGCAAAGCCGGTGCCAATCAGCAGGTCAAACGCGATCCACACGCCCCACGGGAAGCCGCCGTTCAGGTCAGAGACAGAGCCCAGACCGAACACCAGACGCTTCACAATCAGGAGCATACAGATGACGATTAACGGTCCAAAAATCATGACCGGTTTACTGATGATTTTGCCGCCCAGCGGTTGTGGATCATGACTCATGATCGTCTCCTCCGTCGTGATGGTCGTTTTTGGTGTTGCGACGAACCAGCACGGTTAAGCCCGCCAGCACAGCCAGTGGTAGCATCATGCCTTTATACAGGGTGTGTTGAATATTTTCGGAACGCGCACCGGTAGAAAGATCGTCCAGTTTCGGCAGGTCGAGATTTTCATAAGGCACACCCGTCAGTACCAGAACCTGAGTACCGCCGCCCTCTTTCTCGCCGTACAGATGCGGATAATATTTCGGCACCGTATGCAGGTAAGTGTCGCCAGATTTCAGCGTCTGACGCGGATAGTGGTATTCGCTGCCAGGCTTCAGCGCCAGACGTTTTTTCGCCTCCGCCATCAGCTCTTCACGCGTACCGAAAATCACCGCGCCCGCCGGGCACACTTCTACGCAGCCAGGCAGACCGCCTTTATCGAGACGTTCCACACCTTTCTGGTTGCACAGCTCGCACTTATGCAGCGCACCAAACGGGTTGTTGTAGTCGTACTTCGGCACGTTGTACGGACAGGCGACCATGCAGTAACGGCAACCGGTGCACACGTCTTTGTCGTAATGGACAATGCCGGTTTTCGGATCTTTTTTCAGTGCAGAGACCGGGCACACAGAGACACAGTTCGGATCGACGCAGTGCATACACTGTTTCTTAATGTACGCGTAGCCGTTCTCCTCCTGGTCTTTGTTGACCCCTGTGCCGCTGGTCCACACCTGAATGATGTTATTGGTATACGGCGACAGTTTGTCGTTGTTCGACCAGGTCTGTTCCCCTTGCGGGTTACGTTCAGGGAAGTTGATATCCTGACACTTGGTGACGCAAGCCTGGCAGCCTACGCACAAGGTCGAGTCGTACAACATCCCCAGCGATCCCGGAATTGGCGGGCGGTTTTCAGCAGCCGCATGACTGACAGACGGCAGCGCGCCCGTCAGCAATGCCCCGCAGGAGGCTGCTTTAATAAAATTACGTCTGTTCACGGTTATTCTCCCCGTGAGTCAGAGTTATCTTTCTTTTGCTGACGACCCAGTTCACGCACCGCCATCACGCTGACACCGGCAACCAGCCCAACCACACCGCCGAGCAAACCAATAGCGCCTGCAGAGACGTTGCCGCCCTCTTTAGCGTTAACATCCGGTTTCTGTGAACGCGGAGTCTGATTTTCGACGTTGGCAAGCTGATGGATGCCTTTATGGAAGCCGATACCTTTTTCGTTACAGCCATAGCACGGGTGACCAATCGCCACCGGCCACACACCGCCAACATCGCAGAATTGCAGCGTTGAGCAGTTGCCGTAAGTTTCTGGCCCTTTACAGCCGAGGTGGTACAGGCACCAGCCTTCGCGGTGGCCTTCATCACCGAACTCTTTGGCAAAACGACCAGCATCGAAGTGCGGGCGACGTTCGCAGTGTTCGTGAATCAGACGGCCATAGGCGAAGGTCGGACGGTTTTTGTCATCCAGTTTCGGCGGTTTGCCGTAAGTGATGATGTGCGCAACGGTCGCGAGGAAGTTGTGCGGGTTCGGCGGGCAGCCCGGAATATTGATAACGGTTTTGCCTGGCAGAACTTCTTGCAAGCTGACTGCGCCAGTTGGGTTAACTCCAGCTGCGGCAACACCGCCCCACGCGGAGCAGGAACCAATAGCGATAATGGCTGCTGCGCCTTCCGCCGCTTTGCGGATGTGATCCACAATCGGCTCACCGGCAACCATGCAATAAATACCGTTATCTTTTAATGGGATGGAACCATCCACCACTAACACATACTGCCCTTTGTACTTCTCGAGAGCGTTATGTTTGTTCTCTTCGACCTGATGACCGAAGGCGGCGGAAAGCACTTCGTGATATTCCAGAGAGATAGTCTCCAGCACGAGGTTTTCTACCGTTGGATGCGTTGCACGAAGCAGAGATTCCGTACAACCGGTGCACTCCTGCGCGCCAATCCAGATAACTGGCGGACGCTGCGGGTTAGTAACCGATTCGGCCATCTCTGCAGCGGCTTTGCTACTTAACCCCATGGTGGCGGCTAATGCTGCACAAAGCTTCATGAAATCACGACGGTTAATGCCGTGAGAATGGATGAGGGTGTTATCTCCAGTCATTTATAGTTATTCCGTTGCGAAGACCTGGCATATATTTTGCCTCAATCGCAAAATCAATAATGCGATCGATGCGCCATTTACCACACATTCATTATGGTTATCGATATCATGATACTGCGGCGGGGCGCTAAAACGAAGGGAAGAAGCATTAGTGTAATTAATTAAAGCAAGATAATACGTATGTTTGATCAATTTTCGAGGCGATAACCGGCCATAAAAAAGCGCAACGTAGAACAGGAATTATTCTCACGAAAGAAATCCATTACCATCTCTTTATCCAGTCCATAGCGGCGCGTCAGAATACCCGCTTCCCAGGCGCTAAGCTGGCGATCTCCGGTCTTTTCGTACATCCGGTGTGAGTAGCCTAATACAAAACCGCGTTTATAATCGGCACAGAATTTTGTCACATTAACCGCACTGTCGGCATGCGTTGCTTTTAATCCCGCCATTAAGCCTTTACCAAAATGGTTATTCATCGTTCACCTCATTCGCTATATATCGCCATATATAACGATATTTTAGGCAAAGAACGACTTTTGCGCACGCTATTTTTTCATACTTGTTTAAGACGTAATCCCGTAAGAGATAAACCTATCAGGAGAGATATTTATCGAACCATTTCAGTGTCCTTTGCCAGGCAAGATCGGCGGCAGATTTGTCATAACGGGGCGTGGAATCATTATGGAATCCGTGATTAACCCCCGGATAGATATAAGCCTCATAAACCTTATTATTGTCTTTCAACGCCGCCTCGTAAGGAGGCCAGCCCTCATTGATTCGGGTGTCCAGTTCCGCGAAGTGGAGTAGTAAAGGCGCTTCAATCTTCGCCACATCGGCAGTGGGTGCCTGACGACCATAAAACGGCACCGCGCAGGCCAGTTCCGGATACGCGACAGCCGCCGCGTTCGATACGCCACCGCCATAGCAAAATCCGGTAATACCCACTTTACCTGTCGCTTGCGGATAGCGTTGCATAAACTCAATTGCGGCAAAGAAATCATTCATCAGTTTGGTTGGATCAACCTGCTGTTGCAGCTCACGACCTTTATCATCATTTCCCGGATAACCTCCAACGGAACTTAATCCGTCAGGTGCCAGGGCGATATACCCCGCCTTCGCCACTCGCCGTGCCACATCTTCGATATACGGATTCAGTCCACGATTCTCATGCACCACCCCCACGGCTGGCGTTTTGCCGCTCATTTTTGCGGGTTTCACCAGATAACCCCGTACCTCGCCGTGACCATTTGGCGAAGGATACGTGATGTACTCAGCAACAATCTCCGGGTCGGTAAACTCTACCTGAGTCGCCAGCGCATAATTTGGCTTGAGCAAATCAAACAACGCTAATGCCGTCATCCCGCCCACCGCATACTTCGCCGCAAGGTTGAGGAACTCACGTTTCGAAATTTTCCCGTGAGCGTAATAGTCGTAGTAATCCAACAACTCTTGTGGGAAATCTTTGGCGGTTAAACGCGGCATCGTTGCATTCCTCAACTGGTGTTTTTTTAAGCAAAGCATAAGCGCGTGTTTTTGCCCAGTTTTTCGTCACTCTGTGAGCCAGACTACGGGATACGCGCTGGCGAATCGCTAAACTAGAAACATTGTTTCGAAATTGAACGGTGGAAAGGAGAGGTCATGGTCTGGTTAGCGAATCCCGAACGTTACGGGCAGATGCAGTACCGCTATTGCGGAAAAAGTGGTTTACGCCTGCCCGCGTTATCGCTCGGTTTATGGCACAATTTCGGTCACGTTAACGCGCTGGAATCACAGCGTGCAATCCTGCGTAAAGCGTTTGATTTAGGCATTACGCACTTTGATTTAGCCAACAATTACGGGCCGCCTCCAGGAAGCGCAGAAGAGAACTTTGGTCGCCTGCTGCGCGAGGATTTTGCTGCTTATCGCGATGAACTGATTATCTCTACCAAGGCTGGCTACGATATGTGGCCCGGCCCGTACGGCTCTGGCGGTTCACGTAAATACCTGCTCGCCAGCCTCGACCAAAGCCTGAAGCGTATGGGGCTTGAGTATGTCGATATCTTTTACTCTCATCGCGTCGATGAAAATACGCCGATGGAAGAAACCGCCTCTGCGCTGGCTCATGCGGTACAAAGCAGTAAGGCGCTGTATGTCGGGATCTCCTCTTACTCGCCAGAGCGGACGCAAAAAATGGTCGAGTTGCTGCACGAGTGGAAAATTCCGCTTTTAATTCATCAACCTTCGTACAATTTACTGAACCGCTGGGTGGATAAAAGCGGCCTGCTGGATACCCTGCAAAATAACGGCGTGGGCTGTATTGCCTTTACTCCTCTGGCTCAGGGATTGCTGACCGGAAAATATCTCAACGGCATTCCGCAAGATTCACGGATGCATCGTGAAGGGAATAAAGTTCGTGGTCTGACGCCGAAAATGCTTACCGAAGCCAACCTCAACAGCCTGCGCTTATTGAATGAAATGGCACAGCAGCGTGGACAATCAATGGCACAAATGGCGTTAAGCTGGTTGCTGAAAGATGATCGCGTGACGTCGGTATTGATTGGTGCCAGCCGCGCGGAGCAACTAGAGGAGAACGTGCAGGCGCTGAATAATCTGACATTTAGCACCGAGGAGCTGGCGCAGATTGATCAGCATATCGCCGATGGCGAGCTGAATCTGTGGCAGGCGTCGTCCGATAAATGACCTGTTAATAACGGGCGCGCGAACCGCGCCCGAATCAGATCAGTGATTATGACGAGTCAGTCGGTCAAGATAGCCCATCACAAATGCAGAAAGCACAAACGTCAGATGGATAATGACGTACCACATCAGTTTGTTATCCGGGACATTTTTCGCATCCATAAAGACGCGCAGTAAGTGAATGGAAGAAATTGCCACAATCGACGCTGCTACTTTGTTTTTCAGCGACGTTGCGTCCATTTTCCCCAGCCAGTTCAGCTTCTCTTTGTTCTCGGAGATATCCAGCTGTGAGACGAAATTCTCATAACCGGAAAACATCACCATCACCAGCAAACCGCCAACCAGCGTCATATCCACCAGCGACAGCAACACGAGGATCAAATCTGATTCCGCCATCGAGAAGATATTCGGCAGTACGTGAATAATCTCCTGGAAGAACTTCAGCGCCAGGGCAACTAACGCCAGCGAAAGGCCAAAGTACACGGGGGCAAGCAACCAGCGAGAAGCATACATTGCATTTTCAAGAAAACGTTCCATACATTCCTGTCGTGTAGTTAAAACGGGCAACAGTATATCGCAATTGAGTAAACAGCACGCAACAGCAAATCAACATATACGTTAAACCTTTGTCGCATAATTCTGAGGTTTAGGGATCTTCCTGGTTCCCTTATCAACGCATCGAGAGCGTCTACCCTTAAAGGACGTTGAACCTGAAGGGAGAAAAACGATGTCTCATTTAAAATGACCCGACCACGCAGTATTACACTGGTGAATATCCCAAACAGAAACAACCGACGCCAGGCATCCAGGCGAAGATGACACCGATACCGGATTGCGGCGAGAAAACCTATGTTGGTAGCGGTCGCCTGAAAGATCGTAAAGCACTGGTGACAGGGGGCGATTCCGGAATAGGTCGCGCTGCCGCCATCGCTTACGCGCGTGAAGGGGCTGACGTGGCGATCAGTTATCTTCCCGTGGAAGAAGAAGACGCTCAGGATGTGAAAAAGATCATTGAAGAATGCGGACGCAAAGCCGTTCTGCTGCCAGGCGATTTAAGCGATGAGAAATTCGCCCGTTCGCTGGTTCACGAAGCGCACAAGGCGTTAGGCGGGCTGGATATTATGGCGCTGGTCGCCGGGAAACAGGTTGCCATTCCGGATATTGCAGACCTCACCAGCGAACAGTTTCAAAAGACCTTTGCCATTAACGTTTTCGCGCTGTTCTGGCTAACCCAGGAAGCGATCCCCCTGCTACCGAAAGGTGCAAGTATCATCACCACTTCGTCAATCCAGGCATACCAGCCAAGTCCGCATTTACTGGACTATGCGGCTACGAAGGCGGCGATTCTGAACTACAGCCGTGGCCTGGCAAAACAGGTCGCGGAGAAAGGTATTCGGGTGAATATTGTCGCGCCAGGCCCTATCTGGACGGCACTGCAAATTTCCGGCGGACAAACGCAGGATAAGATCCCGCAGTTTGGTCAGAAAACGCCGATGAAGCGTGCGGGGCAACCGGCGGAACTGGCCCCTGTATATGTTTATCTGGCAAGTCAGGAGTCGAGCTACGTCACCGCAGAAGTGCACGGCGTGTGCGGCGGCGAGCATTTAGGTTAAAAAAATGCCCGGTTGTGAAAAGCAACCGGGCATCATTGTGAATTCACTCTTACCTGATGTGGCGAAAACGCCTTATCCGCCTACAAACGCATGAAGATTCAACATGTTGCAATAGATTTTGTAGGCCTGATGAGCGTAGCGCATCAGGCAATTCTACTTTACTTCGCTTTGGCGGTTTCTTCGCCGACCAGACCTATCTTCAGGTAACCCGCCTGATGCAGCGTATCCATTACCTTCATCAACGTCTCGTAATCGACGGTTTTGTCCGCTCGGAAGAAGATGGTGGTGTCTTTCTTGCCTTCGGTTAACGCATTCAACGCCGTAATCATTATTTCATCGGTGACCGGATCGTTACCGATAAACATCGAGTTGTCTGCCTTCACCGACAGATAAACCGGTTTTTCCGGGCGCGGCTGCGGCGTGCTGGTAGAAGCAGGCAAGTTCACCTTCACATCTACCGTCGCTAACGGTGCCGCCACCATAAAGATAATCAGCAGAACCAACATCACGTCGATAAACGGCGTCACGTTGATATCATGCATTTCGCCGTTATCGTCGAGGTTTTCGTTAAGATGCATTGCCATCGGACATTATCCTGCGCGTAATTTTTGTGCGACACGAACCGGATGCGCAGCGGCGCTGGCTTCCAGATCCAGGTCACGGCTTTGCAGCAACAATACCTGCGCTGCAACATCACCCAGCATCGCTTTAAAGCCGCCAATCTGGCGTGCAAATACGTTATAGATAACGACCGCAGGAATCGCTGCCACGAGGCCGATTGCCGTTGCTAACAGAGCTTCTGCGATACCCGGCGCAACGACTGCCAGGTTAGTGGTCTGCGTTTGCGCGATACCAATAAAGCTGTTCATGATGCCCCAGACCGTACCAAACAGACCAACGAACGGAGAAATCGCGCCGATGGTTGCCAGATAGCCGTTACCGCGGCCCATTTGACGACCCACTGCGGCGACCCGACGCTCCAGACGGAAGCTGGTACGTTCTTTAATACCTTCGTTATCGTCGCTGCCTTCTGACAGTTCCAGCTCATTCTGCGCTTCATTGAGCAAATGCAGGCTTAAGCTTTTGCTACCAAAATCAGCGGCGATATCGTTGGCTTGGTTTAAGGAACGTGCTTCAGCCAGCAGTTGCTGCTCGCGCTTAAGGCGACGCTTCTGATTGAAGAACTCTACGCTCTTACTGAAGAAGATTGCCCAGGTGACTACGGAGGCCAAAATAAGCCCAATCATCACGCACTTAACGACAATATCGGCGTGCTGATACATACCCCAGACGGAAAGGTCCGTCTGCATTAAATTATTACCCACTGTGTATCTCCAGGACGCAAGTCACAAAATCTGCGCATAATAATATCAAAACGACGTCGAATTGATAGTCGTTCTCATTACTATTTGCATACTGCCGTACCTTTGCTTTCTTTTCCTTGCGTTTACGCAGTAAAAAAGTCACCAGCACGCCATTTGCGAAAATTTTCTGCTTTATGCCAATTCTTCAGGATGCGCCCGCGAATATTCATGCTAGTTTAGACATCCAGACGTATAAAAACAGGAATCCCGACATGGCGGACAAAAAGCTTGATACTCAACTGGTGAATGCAGGACGCAGCAAAAAATACACTCTTGGCGCGGTAAATAGCGTGATTCAGCGCGCTTCTTCGCTGGTATTTGAGAGTATGGAAGCCAAAAAGCACGCGACGCGCAATCGCGCCAATGGCGAGTTGTTCTATGGACGGCGCGGAACGTTAACCCATTTTTCCTTACAACAAGCGATGTGTGAACTGGAAGGTGGCGCAGGCTGCGCGCTATTTCCCTGCGGGGCGGCAGCGGTTGCTAATTCGATTCTTGCTTTTGTCGAACAGGGCGATCATGTGTTGATGACCAACACCGCCTATGAACCGAGTCAGGATTTCTGTAGCAAAATCCTCAGCAAACTGGGCGTAACGACATCGTGGTTTGATCCGCTGATTGGTGCCGATATCGTTAAGCATCTGCAGCCAAACACTAAAATCGTGTTTCTGGAATCGCCGGGTTCCATCACTATGGAAGTCCACGACGTTCCGGCGATTGTTGCCGCCGTGCGCAGTGTGGTGCCGGATGCCATCATTATGATCGACAACACCTGGGCAGCCGGTGTGCTGTTTAAGGCGCTGGATTTTGGCATCGATGTTTCTATTCAGGCCGCCACCAAATATCTGGTTGGGCATTCAGATGCGATGATTGGCACTGCCGTGTGCAATGCCCGTTGCTGGGAGCAGCTACGGGAAAATGCCTATCTGATGGGCCAGATGGTCGATGCCGATACCGCCTATATAACCAGCCGTGGCCTGCGCACATTAGGTGTGCGTTTGCGTCAACATCATGAAAGCAGTCTGAAAGTGGCCGAATGGCTGGCAGAACATCCGCAAGTTGCGCGAGTTAACCACCCTGCCCTGCCTGGCAGTAAAGGACACGAATTCTGGAAACGAGACTTTACAGGCAGCAGCGGGCTATTTTCCTTTGTGCTTAAGAAAAAACTCAATGATGAAGAGCTGGCGAACTATCTGGATAACTTCAGTTTATTCAGCATGGCCTACTCGTGGGGCGGGTATGAATCGTTGATCCTGGCAAATCAACCAGAACATATCGCCGCCATTCGCCCACAAGGCGAGATCGATTTTAGCGGGACCTTGATTCGCCTGCATATTGGTCTGGAAGATGTCGACGATCTGATTGCCGATCTGGACGCCGGTTTTGCACGGATTGTATAACATTGCCACTTTTGGACAATTTTGCAGACATTTTATTGTGAAAAGTCTTAAATTGTTGCGTCCGGGATCAAGGCGTCCCGGACGATTCAGGAGTACAATAGGCAGATAAAGGCTTAAACGCTGTTCCACAGGAAAGTCCATGGCTGTTATTCAAGATATCATCGCTGCGCTCTGGCAACACGACTTTGCCGCGCTGGCGGATCCTCATATTGTTAGCGTTGTTTACTTTGTCATGTTTGCCACGCTGTTTTTAGAAAACGGCCTGCTGCCCGCCTCATTTTTGCCAGGCGACAGCTTGTTGATACTGGCAGGCGCATTGATTGCCCAAGGGGTTATGGATTTTCTGCCTACGATTGCGATTCTGACCGCCGCAGCAAGTCTGGGCTGCTGGCTAAGTTATATTCAGGGGCGCTGGTTAGGGAATACCAAAACGGTGAAAGGCTGGCTGGCACAGCTTCCTGCTAAATATCACCAGCGCGCCACCTGCATGTTTGACCGCCATGGTCTGCTGGCGCTGCTGGCTGGACGTTTTCTTGCATTTGTCCGTACGCTGCTGCCAACCATGGCGGGAATTTCCGGTCTGCCAAACCGCCGTTTCCAGTTTTTCAACTGGTTAAGTGGATTGCTGTGGGTCAGCGTGGTAACCAGTTTTGGCTATGCCTTAAGTATGATTCCGTTCGTTAAACGCCATGAAGATCAGGTAATGACGTTCCTGATGATCCTGCCAATTGCCTTGTTAACCGCTGGCTTGTTAGGCACGCTGTTTGTGGTGATTAAAAAAAAATACTGTAACGCCTGACGATTTTCCCCGTTCCCGGCAGCTGTACCGGGAACGTATTTAATTCCCCTGCATCGCCCGCATTCTTGCCGCATCTTCCCCCGGCGTCACACCGAAGTAACGTTTAAACTCACGGCTAAATTGCGATGCGCTTTCATAGCCGACGCGCATCGCTGCTGCGCTGGCCTTCATGCCGTCATGGATGATCATCATCCGCGCCTTATGCAGACGGTAATTCTTCAAATACTGCAACGGCGAGGTGCTGGTGACAGACTTAAAATTATGGTGGAACGCCGATACGCTCATGTTGGCTTCTGCCGCCAGTTGCTCGACGCTCAGGTTTTCGGTGTATTTATTCTCAATTCGTTTCAGCACGCGGCTAATCAGACTGAAGTGAGTCTGGCGACTGACCAGCGCCAGTAACGCGCCGCCGCAAGGTCCGGTCAGCACGTAGTACAGAATTTCGCGGATGATCTGTTTGCCGAGAATACGCGCATCCAGTGGTCGCTCCATCACGTCGAGTAACCGCTCCGCCGCGCATAAAATCTCTTCTGATAACGTGGCGGAGTTAATCCCGCTGGCTGCCATCGACGGCTGGAAATGCTCATCTTCGCCAATGTCCATCAACAGTTCCTGTAACTGCAAAATATCGACATTGAGACGCAACCCTGCCAGCGGCACCTCTGACGTGGCATAGGTTTCGCACTCAAACGGCAACGGCACCGTCAGCAGCAGGTATTCATTGGCATCATAACGAAACACGCGTTCATTGATATAACCGATTTTATGCCCGGAAAAGAGAATTATGATGCCAGGCTCGTACATCACCGGTGTACGTGCGAAAGGCGTCTCGCCATACAACAAACGCACATCGGGCAACAGTTCTGACAAACTATTTTCTTTATTTTTCAGTTTATTAACTTTATCCGCCAGCAAGCGACAAATCTCTTCACGTTTCATATCGCGTAATTTCTTAGGAATAATGCGGCAATTTGATTGTGCGCAATTTTGTAGCATTTCTCCAGCACTCTGGAGAAATAGGCAAGACATTGGCAGAAATGAGCATTGAGAGCCAGGGCGCTGGCGATCACAATGAAAAACATCAGGCAGATCGTTCTCTGCCCTCATATTGGCCCAGCAAAGGGAGCAAGTAATGAACAACTTTAATCTGCACACCCCAACCCGCATTCTGTTTGGTAAAGGCGCAATCGCTGGTTTACGCGAACAAATTCCTCACGATGCTCGCGTATTGATTACCTACGGTGGCGGCAGCGTGAAAAAAACCGGCGTTCTCGATCAAGTTCTGGATGCCCTGAAAGGCATGGACGTGCTGGAATTTGGCGGTATTGAGCCAAACCCGGCTTATGAAACGCTGATGAACGCCGTGAAACTGGTTCGCGAACAGAAAGTGACTTTCCTGCTGGCGGTTGGCGGCGGTTCTGTACTGGACGGCACCAAATTTATCGCCGCAGCGGCTAACTATCCGGAAAATATCGATCCGTGGCACATTCTGCAAACGGGCGGTAAAGAGATTAAAAGCGCCATCCCGATGGGCTGTGTGCTGACGCTGCCAGCAACCGGTTCAGAATCCAACGCAGGCGCGGTGATCTCCCGTAAAACCACAGGCGACAAGCAGGCGTTCCATTCTGCACATGTTCAGCCGGTATTTGCCGTGCTCGATCCGGTTTATACCTACACCCTGCCGCCGCGTCAGGTGGCTAACGGCGTAGTGGACGCCTTTGTACACACCGTGGAACAGTATGTTACCAAACCGGTTGATGCCAAAATTCAGGACCGTTTCGCAGAAGGCATTTTGCTGACGCTAATCGAAGATGGTCCGAAAGCCCTGAAAGAGCCAGAAAACTACGATGTGCGCGCCAACGTCATGTGGGCGGCGACTCAGGCGCTGAACGGTTTGATTGGCGCTGGCGTACCGCAGGACTGGGCAACGCATATGCTGGGCCACGAACTGACTGCGATGCACGGTCTGGATCACGCGCAAACACTGGCTATCGTCCTGCCTGCACTGTGGAATGAAAAACGCGAGACCAAGCGCGCTAAGCTGCTGCAATATGCTGAACGCGTCTGGAACATCACTGAAGGTTTCGACGATGAGCGTATTGACGCCGCGATTGCCGCAACCCGCAATTTCTTTGAGCAATTAGGCGTGCCGACCCACCTCTCCGACTACGGTCTGGACGGTAGCTCCATCCCGGCTTTGCTGAAAAAACTGGAAGAGCACGGCATGACCCAACTGGGCGAAAATCATGACATTACGTTGGATGTCAGCCGCCGTATATACGAAGCCGCCCGCTAAGCTTTTTACGCCTCAAACTTTCGTTTTCGGGCATTTCGTCCAGACTTAAGTTCACAACACCTCACCGGAGCCTGCTCCGGTGAGTTCATATAAAGGAGGAACGTATGGCTAATCCAACCGTTATTAAGCTACAGGATGGCAATGTCATGCCCCAGCTGGGACTGGGCGTCTGGCAAGCAAGTAATGAGGAAGTAATCACCGCCATTCAAAAAGCGTTAGAAGTGGGTTATCGCTCGATTGATACCGCCGCGGCCTACAAGAACGAAGAAGGTGTCGGCAAAGCCCTGAAAAATGCCTCAGTCAACAGAGAAGAACTGTTCATCACCACTAAGCTGTGGAACGACGACCACAAGCGCCCCCGCGAAGCCCTGCTCGACAGCCTGAAAAAACTCCAGCTTGATTATATCGACCTCTACTTAATGCACTGGCCCGTTCCCGCTATCGACCATTATGTCGAAGCATGGAAAGGCATGATCGAATTGCAAAAAGAGGGATTAATCAAAAGCATCGGCGTGTGCAACTTCCAGATCCATCACCTGCAACGCCTGATTGATGAAACTGGCGTGACGCCTGTGATAAACCAGATCGAACTTCATCCGCTGATGCAACAACGCCAGCTACACGCCTGGAACGCGACACACAAAATCCAGACCGAATCCTGGAGCCCATTAGCGCAAGGAGGGAAAGGCGTTTTCGATCAGAAAGTCATTCGCGATCTGGCAGATAAATACGGCAAAACCCCGGCGCAGATTGTTATCCGCTGGCATCTGGATAGCGGCCTGGTGGTGATCCCGAAATCGGTCACACCTTCACGTATTGCCGAAAACTTTGATGTCTGGGATTTCCGTCTCGACAAAGACGAACTCGGCAAAATTGCAAAACTCGATCAGGGCAAGCGTCTCGGTCCCGATCCTGACCAGTTCGGCGGCTAACGTGCAAATTCTCCCGGTGGCGGTAATGTTCCGCTACCGGACTTTTCAGAAATCATTTATTCCCCTCGCGTCCCGCCCGTTGTTACTCTTCCTTGTTCAGGAATGCCAAATATAAGGACATCATCATGCAGAGCCGGAAGCTCTTAAAAGAACAACTCATCTATATCCGGGATAAACGCAACGGAGAGGTGAAAAACAGATGAAAATAATACTTCTGTTTTTAGCAGCCCTGGCAAGTTTTACCGTACACGCGCAGCCTCCTTCACAGACCGTAGAACAAACAGTCCGGCAGATTTATCAGAACTATAAATCAGATGCCAGTACGCCTTATTTCGGTGAAACCGGAGAGCGGGCGATAACTTCAGCGCGTATTCAACAGGCGCTTACCCTGAACGACAATCTTACACTACCGGGCAATATTGGCTGGCTGGATTATGATCCGGTTTGTGATTGTCAGGATTTTGGCGATCTGGTGTTAGAAAGCGTAGCGATAACCCAAACTGACGTCGATCATGCCGATGCCGTTGTGCGCTTTCGTATCTTTAAAGATGATAAAGAAAAGACCACACAGACACTGAAAATGGTGGCGGAAAATGGTCGTTGGGTCATTGATGATATTGTCAGCAATCATGGCAGCGTCTTACAAGCAGTTAATAGCGAGAATGAAAAAACGCTGGCCGCTTTAGCTTCGTTGCAGAAAGAACAGCCAGAATCCTTTGTTGCTGAACTCTTTGAACATATTGCTGATTATAGCTGGCCGTGGACGTGGGTGGTTTCCGACTCTTACCGCCAGGCGGTTAATGCCTTCTATAAAACCACCTTCAAGACGGCCAATAATCCCGATGAAGATATGCAAATAGAACGGCAATTTATTTACGACAATCCGATCTGTTTTGGCGAAGAGTCGCTATTTTCACGCGTTGATGAAATTCGAGTCCTGGAGAAAACCGCCGATTCCGCCCGCATTCATGTTCGTTTTACGCTGACCAATGGCAACAATGAAGAGCAAGAGCTGGTTTTACAGCGGCGCGAAGGTAAGTGGGAAATCGCTGATTTTATCCGCCCGAACAGCAGCAGCCTACTTAAGCAGATTGAGGCAAAAACCGCCGCCAGATTAAAGCAATGAGCTGAATTAAATAACAATTAGCCGGAACAATAAATAAAAGGGAACACTATATGAAAACGATTTTCACCGTGGGAGCTGTTGTTCTGGCAACCTGCTTGCTCAGTGGCTGCGTCAATGAGCAAAAGGTCAATCAACTGGCGAGCAATGTACAAACATTAAATGCCAAAATCGCCCGGCTTGAGCAGGATATGAAAGCACTACGCCCACAAATCTATGCTGCCAAATCCGAAGCTAACAGAGCCAATACGCGTCTTGATGCACAGGACTATTTTGATTGCCTGCGCTGCTTGCGTATGTACGCAGAATGATAAAAAAATCCCCGGCAGCATGTCAGTTGCCGGGGATTTTTTTTAACGTCCAACCGCCGCTTTAGGGCGTTTCTTCGCACCAGCATTCACCGGACGAGATTGCGTAGACGACGCTTTTTTTGCCGTAGCAGGCGTCTGACGCTGAGTCGCCATCGGCGTATGTTTAGTCAACGCCGGACGGGTATTGCGGTTCTGGCGACGAGCTTCACGCATCTCTTCAATGGTTGGCGCAGGCACTAAGCAATCGCGACGGCTGCCAATCAGATGCTTTTTGCCCATCGCTTCCAGCGCCTAGCGGATTAACGGCCAGTTTGCCGGATCGTGGTAACGCAACAACGCTTTATGCAAACGACGCTGTTTGTCGCCCTTCGGTACGAAGACGTCTTCGCTCTTATAACCAATCTTCGCCAGCGGGTTTTTCCCGGTGTAATACATGGTGGTTGAGTTCGCCAGCGGCGATGGGTAGAAGTTCTGTACCTGGTCGAGACGGAAACGATGCTTTTTCAGCCACAGCGCCAAATTCACCATATCTTCATCACGCGTACCGGGGTGCGCAGAGATGAAATACGGGATCAGATACTGCTCTTTACCTGCCTGTTTCGAGTAGGTATCGAACAGCTCTTTAAAGCGGTCATAGCTGCCCATGCCCGGCTTCATCATCTTCGACAACGGCCCTTCTTCGGTATGTTCCGGAGCAATCTTCAGATAACCGCCGACGTGATGGGTCGCCAACTCTTTGATATAGCGCGGATCTTCCACGGCGATGTCATAACGTACGCCTGAGGCGATGAGGATTTTTTTAATGCCTTTCAGATCACGCGCACGGCGATAGAGGTTGATCGTCGGTTTGTGGTTAGTGTCCATGTGCGGACAAATATCCGGATAAACGCACGACAAACGGCGACAAGTTTGTTCAGCGCGTGGCGATTTGCAGCGCAACATATACATGTTGGCAGTTGGCCCACCGAGATCGGAAATCACGCCCGTAAAACCTGGAACGGTGTCGCGGATCGCTTCGATCTCATTAATGATCGAATCTTCCGAACGGCTCTGAATAATGCGCCCTTCGTGCTCGGTAATAGAACAGAAAGAACAGCCGCCAAAGCAGCCGCGCATAATGTTGACCGAAAAACGGATCATTTCGTAAGCCGGAATACGGGCATTGCCATAGGCCGGATGTGGCACGCGCTTGTACGGCAGCGCAAAAACGCTGTCCATCTCTTCGGTAGAAAGCGGGATAGCAGGCGGGTTGATCCACACATAGCGGTCACCGTGTTTTTGCATCAATGCGCGGGCGCAGCCTGGGTTGGTTTCGTGGTGCAGAATGCGCGAAGCATGGGCGTACAGCACTTTATCGCCCTTCACTTTCTCGAAAGAAGGCAGTAATACGTAGGTTTTTTCCCACGGTTTCTGGCGCGGTGGCTGCACGATTACAGCTTTCGCTTCCTGCTTTTTCGGCGCAACAGGTTTGTTATCCGCACACGGCAAATCTTCGCCATACGGATGCGGGATTGGGTCGATTTTCCCTGGGGTATCAAGACGGGTGGAATCCACACCGCTCCAGCCAGGCAGCGCCTCTTTTACGATAATTGCGGTATTACGCACATCGCGGATTTCACTAATCGGCTCGCCCATCGCCAGACGATGCGCTACTTCCACCAGCGGACGTTCACCGTTACCAAACATCAGCATGTCGGCTTTCGAATCTACCAGAACGGAACGGCGCACGGTATCGGACCAGTAATCATAATGCGCGGTACGGCGCAGGCTAGCCTCAATACCGCCGAGGATCACCGGCACATCTTTCCACGCCTCTTTACAACGCTGGGTATAAACCAGCGTGGCGCGATCCGGTCGCTTACCCGCGACATTATCTGGCGTGTAGGCATCATCATGACGTAAACGGCGATCGGCGGTATAGCGGTTGATCATCGAATCCATGTTGCCAGCAGTAACACCAAAAAACAGATTCGGTTTACCCAGACGCATAAAGTCGTCTTTGCTGCTCCAGTCCGGCTGGGCGATGATCCCGACGCGAAAGCCCTGCGCTTCCAGCATACGACCGCAAATCGCCATCCCGAAGCTTGGGTGATCGACATACGCGTCGCCAGTAACCAAAATGATGTCGCAGCTATCCCAGCCAAGTTGATCCATCTCTTCACGAGACATCGGCAAAAACGGTGCCGGTCCAAAACAGGCGGCCCAGTACTGCGGCCAGGAGAACAGGTCGCGATCCGGTTGGATCAGGGAGATAGAGCTCATTTTGCTTCCAGAAATGATAAAAAAATAATCAAAGGCCGGGGATTATAAGCCGGAACGAAAGAGAAATCGAAAGGTATTCCATACTCGCCCTCCTCGGGCGAGTATGAAGATTACGGTACCGGATTGACCAACAGTTGCCCAATCGAGCCACGGTCCGCCATTTCCAGCGTCTGACTGTTGAAGTAGAACGGGAAGTGCGCCCAGGAAGGCTGACCGAAATAAACAAGCAGCTCCACTTGTCCGTCAACCCAAACGGTATCTTTCCAGCCTCTGTCTTCCGGGAACGGCATCGCGCCATTCACGTTACGGATCTGGAACATTACGCCTTCAATATGGAACGCTTGCGGCTCGTCCGCGCGTACCGTCCAGCGTTCCCACGTTCCTTGCTGCGCGGTGACATCAATACGGTTGACGTCCCACAGCTGTCCATTAATACCCGGGTCATCCCCCAGACTGATATCGCGACTGCGAATTGGCGAACCAGCCATGATTTCAGTTGGCAGCAAGCGCATCGGAAGACTGTCTGTGACCAGCGGCAGAAGGCCGGTTGGGCGCAGCGTTAGCACCAAGGTAGAAACCAGAATACTGGATGGCTCAAAGAAGCCGCGAATACGATCAACAATGCTCGCCGCTTCGCCACAGGTGATCGACACTTCATCGCCGTTGCTCATATCCACCAGAATCTCGCGGCGCTCGCCCGGTGCCAGCGAAAGTTGCTTCACCGATACAGGAGCAGGCAGGAATCCCTGATCGCCAGAAATCACATGTAACGGGCGACCATCGCTCATCTGTAGTTGATAGCGACGAGAGTTCGACGCGTTCAGCAGTCGCAAGCGCACCCAGCCACGCGAGACTTCAACGTACGGGCTTTGTACACCGTTAACCAGCAGCGTATCACCAACAAAGCCGCCGCTTCCCGGTTCGTTGTATTCTGGCGTACCAAAGTTATCCAGCCGTTTATCCTGGATAATGACCGGAAAATCATCCACACCATAATGGTTGGGGATAGGCAGCGACTTGCTGACTTCATCTTCCACCAGCCACATTCCGGCAAGGCCGTTATAGACCTGCTGAGCCGTGCGGTTGGGAGTATTGGCGTGATACCACAGAGTAGCTGCGTTCTGGCGAATAGGCAGTACGGGTGCCCAGTCAGCGTTTGGCGACATCATCCGTGCCGGACCGCCCATCAGCGGGCCTGGTACCTGTAGCCCGGCCACCGTCATTGAGACATTTTCTGTCAGGCGGTTGCTGTAAATAAGCTTAACATCGTCGCCCTTCCAGACGCGGATAGTCGGCCCCAGGTAACGACCATTGATTCCCCAGACCGACGCGCGTGTCCCTGGCGTAAATGACCAGTGCGCACGTTGTACAGTCATAAACAGCGGTTGCCCACGGCGAGATTCAAGTAGCGGCGGAACGGGTAGCGGTTGCTGTTGCCCGGCTGCGCTGGCCTTCAGGGGAACAGCGCCTGCACAAAGTGCAATCCCCGATGCCTGAATGAACTGACGCCGACTGAGTGACATATTTGCTCCATGTAAAACTGGCTAAAGTAATACCGTGCAGGAAAGTGTTCCCCGCAAAAATACAGATTGCCGACTTAAACTTTTCCGGCGGCTTCGCGTTCTGCGACTTCTTTATCGAGCTCGGCGATTTTTTGTTCCATTATCGAACGACAATGGGCAGCCAGCTCACGAACCTGATCTTTGCCATACTGACTGACGTCAATTGGCGGCAGCATTTCGACAATCACCAGACCGTTGTGCAGTCGATTAAGATTAATCTTATTCGAAGTTGTAGAGACGCACACGGGAATAATCGGGACGCCCGCCGCAATTGCCGCGTGAAATGCTCCAGTCTTGAACGGTAGCAGGCCGCGACCACGGCTGCGGGTTCCTTCCGGGAACATCCAGATGGAAATACGGCGTTTTTTGAAATGATTCACGACTTCCGCAATGGTGCCGTGAGCTTTAGTGCGATTGTTTCTGTCGATCAATAAGTTGCCGGTTAACCAGTACAACTGCCCGAAGAAGGGGATCCACAGCAAGCTCTTTTTACCTACCGTCACCGTCGGCGGTTGCACAATGTTCGATGCTGTCACCATGTCATAGTTGTTCTGGTGGTTAGCGATATAGATAGCATTGCCGTAGCTTTCAGCATCTGCAGGTTTGCGGCACTCAACTTTCAGGCCGAACAGTGGCGCAAGACGGCCAAACATATGCCCAAAGGTGGCCACATGTTTCGGGTTACGCGGGCTGAAAAGGCAGTAAATGGAGCCGAATACACAGACTAAGATGCTGTAAATCACGGTAATAATAAGACGAAAGATATATAGCATAACACCCTCTGAAGGTCTGAGAGACTGGCATTGTACGTCACCTGAAATCAGGTTAGGGCATTGTTAAAAGCCGCTCTCTGGAAAAGCGTATTGTTAATCGCAACGCATGAATAAACAACGGTTTCAAGGGAATTTTTATCGTTTCCGGGGGTTGAATACGCTGCCGGATGACGACTTAACGTTTCATCCGGCGTTCCTTGCTAGCGGGAGGAAACAGCGCCCTCCCCGGCATATTACTCTTCGCTATCACCGCTGCTGGCACGGCGAGGAGAGTCGATCTCAACACGATCGATACGCTGCAAACCGCGCATCAACGTACCGCGGCGTCCACGTTCGCCAGTGACTTTCTGTAGCTCTTCCGGACGCAGTTTAATTTTGCGTTTCCCAACATGAATGGTCAGCGTGCTTTGCGGCGGCAGAACGTACAGTTGCGCCAGACCATCCTCGCCACGCGCGGCTTCTGCCGATGGAATGTTGATAATCTTATTGCCTTTGCCCTTCGACAGCTGCGGCAGATCGCTTACCGGGAACATCAACATACGGCCTGCCTGAGTGATTGCCAGCAGCATATCGGAAGCATCTTCAATCACCACCGGCGGCATAACATGGGCATTTTCCGGTAAGGTGATCAAAGCCTTACCCGCACGGTTACGCGCCACCAGATCGTTAAAGGTGCAGACGAAACCGTAACCCGCATCGGAAGCCATCAGCAGTTTCTGATCGTCGCTTTCCATCAGCATATGGTCAACGGTCGCCCCAGGCGGCAACGTTAATTTGCCGGTGAGTGGTTCGCCCTGACCACGCGCCGACGGCAGCGTAATCGGGTCGATGGCATAGCTACGACCGGTGGAATCAACAAACACTACCGGTTGGTTACTCTTACCTTTCACCGCCGCTTTGAAGCTATCACCCGCTTTATAATTCAGGCCCGGCGCGTCGATATCATGGCCTTTAGCGCTGCGTACCCAGCCCATCTGCGACAGCACAATGGTGACAGGTTCAGACGGCAGCATGTCGTGCTCGCTCATCGCTTTCGCTTCTTCGCGTTCCTGCAACGGCGAACGACGATCGTCACCGTAGGCTTGCGCGTCTGCCTGCAGTTCTTTCTTCAGCAGGTTATTCATTTTACGCTCGGAAGCCAAAATGCCCTGCAACTGGTCGCGCTCTTTTTCCAGCTCACTCTGCTCACCGCGAATCTTCATCTCTTCCAGTTTGGCAAGATGACGCAGTTTCAGTTCGAGGATCGCTTCCGCCTGGGTTTCCGTAAGGCCAAACCGCGACATCAGCGCCGGTTTCGGTTCATCTTCGTTACGAATGATCTCAATCACTTCGTCGATGTTGAGAAACGCCACCAGCAAACCTTCCAGGATATGCAGGCGCTTGAGGACTTTCTCCAGACGATAGTTCAGTCGGCGGCGCACGGTATCGCGACGGAACACCAGCCATTCGGAGAGGATTTCCAACAGGTTTTTCACCGCCGGACGACCATCCAGACCGATCATATTGAGGTTAATGCGATAGCTCTTTTCCAGATCGGTGGTAGCGAAGAGGTGGTTCATCACCTGATCCATATCCACGCGGTTGGAACGCGGCACAATCACCAGACGGGTCGGGTTCTCGTGGTCAGATTCATCGCGCAGATCGTCAACCATCGGCAGCTTTTTGTTGCGCATTTGCGCAGCAATTTGCTCCAGTACGCGCGCACCTGAAACCTGATGCGGTAATGCGCTGATAACCACCGCGCCATCTTCTTTCTTCCACACCGCGCGCATACGCACTGAACCACGTCCGTTCTCGTAGATTTTACGAATCTCGGCGCGCGAAGTGATAATTTCCGCTTCAGTCGGATAATCCGGCCCCTGCACGATATCCAGCAGCTGATCGAGCGTGGTTTTCGGCTGGTCGATTAATGCGATTGCCGCCTGAGCTACTTCACGCAGGTTATGCGGTGGAATATCGGTCGCCATGCCGACGGCAATACCGGTGGTGCCGTTAAGCAAAATGTTTGGCAGACGGGCAGGTAGCATTTTCGGCTCCTGCAAAGTGCCGTCGAAGTTTGGCACCCAGTCAGCCGTCCCCTGCCCCAGCTCGCTCAATAGCAGCTCGGAATATTTCGACAACCGGGATTCGGTGTAACGCATTGCCGCGAACGATTTCGGATCGTCCGGCGCGCCCCAGTTCCCCTGACCATCAACCAGCGGATAACGGTAAGAGAACGGCTGCGCCATCAGGACCATCGCTTCATAACAGGCGATATCGCCGTGCGGATGGTATTTACCCAGTACGTCACCGACGGTACGGGCCGATTTTTTAAATTTGGCGCTGGCATTCAGGCCCAGTTCAGACATCGCATACACAATGCGGCGCTGAACAGGTTTCAGACCATCACCAATAAACGGCAACGCACGGTCCATGATCACGTACATGGAGTAGTTTAAGTAGGCGTTTTCCGTAAATTCATGTAGCGCAAGGCGCTCTGCCATATCGCTCATTAATTCTGATTCCTCAACTTATTCGCCAGCCTTCAAAGGGGCAATATTGCCGGAGATACTACATTATCTGCCGCGTCGAGTCACAGGAGATCAGCGTGAATAGCGCCGCCGGACGTGCTCCGACGGCGATAAAGGCATCAATGTGCCTTGATATACAACTCTTTGCTGTAGACTTGATCGGCATAGAGGGCAGCACAAGGTTGCGCCCATGCCACACCACTCGGCATGGGGGTCCGCTCCGGGCGATTCGAGAAGTTGAGGTTATGCGAGTCCAGGGAAGCCTAAAGCATCAAAGTAGTCGACTGTAAGTATACGGTTCAGCCCAGTTTAGCTGTGTCTCCACCAGTGCCCCGCGCCTCCTGCCATAAGTGCGGCTTGCTCATGGATACCCCCGAGACGGCTTACGGCGCACCGGATAATAAATTTCGCGTATACATGGTATTCCTTACCGGAGAAATTATAAGCCCAACAACAATACGCCTGTGACATTGTTCGCTCAAACTTATCGCGAGTGATTTGGCTCACACTCCGGTAAAGATTCCCCATCACGCCAACGGCACATAAACATCCGTTTCCAGTCGCTGCTCTGTCACCCCTTCGGCAAGATTGGTGTAGTGAAACAGAATCGGTGCTTTACGCATTTTCTCGCCGCTTGCAGGCAGCCAGTGGCGAATAATGCCCCATATCGTGTGTGAAATATCGTCCAGCTCGCCAACGTGGCGGGCCACGGCATAACGTCCACCGGTAAGTTCACCATTGCTCACACCATAACGATTATCGGGAATCGGTTCGCTAACGCTGCCGCAGATATCAAAGCGAAACGCTTCCGGTGCGGTGGTGGCAGGGTCGTCCCAGGCGACGCCAAAAGTCTGGCTTTGGTTAACAGGAGAAAGCCCCGTCTCTTTACGCCACATGATAAATTTCGCCACACTGTAGTTGAGCAACTCAGGGCTACAGCGGTGCGGCAACATCGCCACAGGGATTGATGGGAAATCGATAATGTTTACATCCAGTGTCAGGTTTGTCATTTTGCCTCCCTGCGAAATTATTCCCGGGAACGCGTCCCGGGAGCGGTAACAATTACGGATTTACTTTGCGGATCTGTTTGACGTCAATTTCAACAGAATTCCAGTCTTTATCGACTTCACCCTGAATCTCAACCGTATCTTTCGGCGTCACCGTCACACCGTTCCAGCGTTTGTGATCGATATCAACATTGATAGTACCGCTGGCATCTTTAAACACGTAGAGATCGTCAGAGATGCGTTCAACGATATTGCCGCGCAGGGTTACCCAGGTGTCGTCACGCAGGGATTTTGCGCTTTCTACAGTCGTTACGCTGTCGTTCGGCCCCTGGAATCCTCCGGCCTGACTTTGCGTTGCCGATGGGCCAGAAAAACCGCCCTGCTCTGCTGCCATCACCGGTGCACTGCACAGGGCCATTACTGCGATTACTGCTGCGAATTTTTTCATGTTTATTACTCCCTTTAATGTCTGTTTCCGAGCATTTAACAAGATAGTCCTTAACAACTTCTTAAGGGAAAAAAATAAAATTTAATGCTGTACAGAGCGCGTTACAACACGGTTTACTGGCAGCAAATACGGTTATCGCAGGGATGAAAAAATGCGAATTTTACTGATAGAAGATGACATGCTGATTGGCGACGGCATCAAAACTGGCCTTAGTAAAATGGGTTTTAGTGTCGACTGGTTTACACAAGGTCGTCAGGGAAAAGAGGCGCTTTATAGCGCACCTTATGATGCGGTGATCCTGGATTTAACCTTACCAGGCATGGATGGTCGCGATATTTTGCGCGAATGGCGAGAGAAAGGTCAGCGTGAGCCGGTACTGAACCTGACCGCGCGTGATGCGTTAGCGGAACGTGTAGAAGGGCTGCGTCTGGGAGCTGACGATTATCTGTGTAAACCTTTTGCGTTGATAGAAGTCGCCGCTAGGCTGGAGGCTCTGATGCGCCGAACCAACGGCCAGGCCAGCAACGAGCTGCGCCACGGTAACGTCATGCTCGACCCCGGCAAACGTATCGCCACGCTGGCTGGCGAACCCTTAACACTGAAACCAAAAGAATTTGCCCTGCTGGAATTACTGATGCGTAACGCTGGTCGGGTACTGCCGCGCAAACTGATTGAAGAGAAACTGTATACCTGGGACGAAGAGGTCACCAGTAATGCCGTTGAAGTGCATGTGCATCATCTGCGACGCAAACTCGGTAGTGATTTTATTCGTACCGTGCATGGTATTGGCTACACATTAGGTGAGAAATGAAATTTACCCAACGTCTTAGTCTGCGCGTCAGGCTGACGCTAATCTTTTTAATTCTGGCCTCGGTGACCTGGCAGCTTTCCAGCTTTGTCGCCTGGAAACAAACAACGGATAACGTCGATGAATTGTTCGACACCCAACTGATGCTGTTTGCCAAACGGTTAAGTACGCTCGATCTCAACGAAATCAACGCGGCGGATCGCATGGCACAGACGCCAAATAAATTAAAACACGGTCATGTTGTTGATGACGATGCGCTGACCTTTGCCATCTTTACCCACGACGGCAGAATGGTCCTTAATGATGGCGATAACGGAGAAGATATTCCCTATAGCTATCAACGGGAAGGTTTTGCTGACGGGCAACTGGTCGGTGAAGACGATCCTTGGCGTTTTGTCTGGATGACCTCACCTGATGGCAAATATCGCATCGTTGTTGGCCAGGAATGGGAATACCGTGAAGACATGGCGCTGGCGATTGTTGCCGGGCAATTGATCCCGTGGCTGGTCGCACTGCCGATTATGTTAATCATCATGATGGTACTACTGGGTCGTGAACTCGCGCCGCTGAACAAACTGGCGCTGGCACTACGTATGCGTGACCCTGACTCGGAAAAACCACTAAACGCGACTGGCGTACCCAGCGAAGTGCGGCCACTGGTTGAGTCGCTAAATCAACTGTTCGCCCGCACACATGCGATGATGGTTCGAGAACGACGCTTTACCTCCGATGCAGCTCACGAACTACGTAGCCCGTTAACAGCGCTGAAAGTGCAAACCGAAGTTGCGCAGCTCTCTGACGATGATCCGCAGGCGCGGAAAAAAGCACTGCTCCAATTACATTCCGGGATCGATCGCGCTACTCGTCTGGTTGATCAACTGCTCACGCTATCGCGGCTGGACTCACTGGATAACCTTCAGGACGTCGCGGAGATCCCGCTTGAAGATCTCCTACAATCGTCGGTGATGGATATTTACCACACGGCGCAGCAGGCGAAAATTGACGTGCGACTGACACTCAATGCCCACGGCATCAAACGCACCGGACAACCGCTATTGCTAAGTTTGTTGGTGCGAAATTTGCTGGATAACGCCGTGCGCTACAGTCCACAGGGCAGCGTGATAGACGTCACGCTGAATGCTGATAATTTCATCGTGAGGGATAACGGCCCCGGTGTGACACCAGAGGCACTGGCGCGAATTGGCGAACGCTTCTATCGCCCACCCGGACAAACCGCTACCGGCAGTGGACTTGGGCTATCGATTGTCCAGCGAATCGCCAAGCTGCATGACATGAATGTTGAGTTTGGGAATGCGGAACAAGGTGGATTTGAGGCGAAGGTAAGCTGGTAACTTCTCTGTCTATGAGAGCCGTTAAAACGACTCTCATAGATTTTACTAATAGCAAAATATAAACCGTCCCCAAAAAAGCCACCAACCACAAACCAGACAAATAACGAGCGAGAATACATATAGCCAAAACTCGAACATTTCCCGCATAAAGAGTTTTCTTAAGATAAGAATAATAAGTGGAGTAAGAAGAAAAAATGCTGCAATCATTGCTTGCAATATACGATCTTCGCCTGAAACGGAAGGTATACTGCAAATATTGCCTCCCGACTCAAGCATCCAGTCATACTTATTGAAAGCAAAAAAAGAATCTATTAACCAATAAGTAAGCATTATATATAGCAATGCTTCAAATATTGTTTTAATTTTCTGCTTTAACATATATCAGTACGCTCATAAAAATCCATTTATAATTATCAACATGACACGTTGATATTTTCATCTTTTACTTATTCAAAGCCATATTTTCAATCCCCAAAAAAACCGAACCAAACGTGTAAATTATTCCGGTGCGAGTAAGAATTATGAGGAATGGCTATCAGTATTGTCATTTTCAGAAAATATTTATCCTGCATCGGTGAGTCAGAGCTAGATCAGACTTTTGCTAAATTCGCAAAAGACTTTGCACATTTTGCTAATTTCACCGTACCGCTCTGTGACGTACTATAGTCGACAAACGTCTCACCTTGAGGTTAAAAAATGAGCAACATCCTGATTATCAACGGCGCGAAAAAATTCGCCCACTCCAATGGTCAACTGAACGACACCCTGACCGAAGTCGCGGATGGCACACTGCGCGACCTCGGGCATGATGTCCGCATCGTTCGCGCCGACAGCGACTACAATGTCAAAGCGGAAGTACAAAACTTTCTCTGGGCTGATGTGGTGATCTGGCAGATGCCAGGCTGGTGGATGGGCGCGCCGTGGACAGTGAAAAAATATATTGATGATGTATTCACCGAAGGTCACGGGACTCTGTATGCCAGCGATGGTCGTACCCGCAAAGATCCGTCGAAAAAATACGGTTCCGGCGGCCTGGTACAGGGCAAAAAATATATGCTTTCTCTAACCTGGAACGCACCAATGGAAGCCTTCACCGAAAAAGATCAGTTCTTCCACGGCGTTGGCGTTGACGGTGTGTATCTGCCGTTCCATAAAGCAAACCAATTCCTCGGTATGGAACCGCTGCCGACATTTATCGCTAATGACGTGATAAAAATGCCTGATGTTCCCCGCTATACTGAAGAATATCGCAAGCATCTTGTGGAAATTTTTGGTTAACTAGAGCTCAGGCTTTAGAAGGAGTTAACCATGCTTACCGTAATCGCAGAAATCCGTACTCGTCCTGGTCAACATCACCGTCAGGCGGTATTGGATCAGTTTGCTAAAATCGTTCCAACCGTACTGAAAGAAGAAGGTTGCCACGGCTATGCGCCAATGGTGGATTGCGCTGCTGGCGTGAGTTTCCAGTCTATGGCACCGGATTCTATCGTGATGATTGAGCAGTGGGAAAGCATCGCGCACCTTGAAGCGCATCTGCAAACCCCGCACATGAAGGCGTACAGCGAAGCCGTAAAAGGCGACGTGCTGGAGATGAATATCCGTATTCTGCAGCCAGGGATTTAATCCTGCCTTGTTTGCCCGGCCATCCTGACCGGGCAATGTTCTTTCCTTTAAACCTCAATCTCCGCCATGTCGCCTTTCTCTTGCAACCAGTTGCGGCGATCTTCCGAGCGTTTCTTCGCCAGCAGCATATCCATCATCGCGTCAGTACGCTGATCGTCTTCATCATCGATAGTCAACTGCACCAGACGGCGAGTGTTCGGATCAAGCGTGGTTTCACGCAATTGCATCGGGTTCATTTCCCCCAGACCTTTAAAACGCTGGACGTTCGGCTTGCCTTTCTTGCGTTTTAATTGCTCAAGTACGCCCTCTTTCTCTTCTTCCGTCAGCGCGTAATAAACCTCTTTCCCGAGATCAATACGGTAGAGCGGTGGCAGTGCGACGTAAACGTGACCGTGTTTCACCAACGCGCGGAAGTGTTTTACGAACAAAGCGCAGAGCAGCGTGGCAATGTGCAGACCATCAGAGTCCGCATCCGCGAGGATACAGATTTTGCCATAACGAAGCTGGCTCAGATCGTCGCTGTCAGGATCGATACCGATCGCTACCGAAATATCATGCACTTCCTGCGAGGCCAGCACTTCGTCGGAAGAAACTTCCCAGGTGTTAAGGATCTTACCTTTCAGCGGCATGATCGCCTGATATTCACGATCGCGCGCCTGCTTGGCAGATCCGCCTGCGGAGTCACCTTCCACGAGGAACAGTTCGGTACGGTTAAGGTCCTGTGCGGTACAATCAGCCAGTTTGCCTGGCAGCGCCGGGCCGCTGGTCAGCTTTTTACGCACCACTTTTTTAGCCGCACGCATACGACGCTGGGCGCTGGAAATCGCCATCTCTGCCAGCAACTCCGCCGCCTGAACGTTCTGGTTCAGCCACAGGATGAAGGCATCTTTCACCACGCCCGAAACGAATGCCGCACACTGACGCGAAGAGAGACGCTCTTTGGTCTGCCCGGCAAACTGCGGATCCTGCATTTTAACCGACAGAACATAGGCGCAGCGATCCCAGATATCTTCCGCCGACAGCTTCACGCCGCGCGGCAGAATGTTGCGGTATTCACAGAACTCACGCATCGCGTCCAACAGGCCCTGACGCAGACCATTAACATGGGTACCGCCCTGCATCGTTGGGATAAGGTTGACGTAGCTTTCGGTCAGCAGTTCACCGCCTTCCGGCAGCCACAGTAGCGCCCAGTCCACAGCTTCAGTATCGCCAGCGAAATTACCGATAAACGGTTTTTCTGGCAGCGTCGGTAAACCGTTTACCGCTTCCGCCAGGTAATCATTCAGACCGTCCTGATAGCACCAGCGCTGTTCGGTGTTGTTGATCTCATCTTTAAAGGTAATCTCAACGCCGGGGCACAGTACTGCTTTGGCCTTCAGCACATGCGTCAGGCGTGAAACAGAAAAACGCGGGCTGTCAAAGAAGGTTTCATCCGGCCAGAAGTGCACGCTGGTACCGGTATTGCGTTTACCGCAAGTGCCGACAACCTGTAAATCCTGCACCTTTTCGCCATTTTCAAAGGCGATGTTATAAACCTGACCATCGCGGCGCACGTTAACTTCTACGCGCTTCGACAAGGCGTTAACTACCGAAATCCCCACGCCATGCAGGCCGCCAGAGAACTGGTAATTTTTGTTAGAGAATTTACCGCCTGCATGCAGACGGCAAAGAATCAGTTCAACCGCCGGTACACCTTCTTCCGGGTGAATATCCACCGGCATCCCGCGCCCATCGTCAATCACTTCTAACGACTGGTCAACATGTAAGATTACATCCACGCGTTTTGCGTGACCCGCCAGTGCTTCATCGACACTGTTATCAATAACTTCTTGCCCCAAATGGTTAGGGCGAGTGGTATCGGTATACATCCCCGGACGGCGGCGAACCGGCTCAAGCCCGGTGAGTACCTCAATGGCATCAGCGTTATAAGTTTGCGTCATGGTTTAAGTTAGCAATTCGAGTTGATCGTCAGAGATGGTGCAGACCAAGAAAATCGACGATCGGGTTGAAATAATCTTCGAAGCCCGTGAATGCGTGGTTGCCGCCTTCTATGACAGTCTGGCGGCAGGAAGCGTAGTACGCCACCGCCTGGCGGTAATCCAGCACTTCATCTCCCGTCTGTTGCAGCAGCCAGATCAAATCCGGCGCTTCCAGCGGGTCAATCTGCATGACTTTGAGATCGTAAATATGGCGTGACTCTAGCACATATTGCTGCCCGGTGTAGGGGTTCTCGTTCTGACCGAGATAGTCCGTCAGCAATTCAAACGGGCGTACCGCCGGGTTTACCACCACTGCGGGCAGCATAAAACATTGCGACAACCAGGTGGCGTAATATCCCCCCAGTGACGAACCGACAATACCCAGCGAATCGCCGCCATGTTCCAGGACAATGGATTCCAGCAGTTCTGCCGCGTCGGAAGGATACGGCGGCAACTGCGGAATGATCATCTCAACGTCAGGGTGATGTTCCGCCAGCCAGTTTTTTAACAAGCTCGCTTTTGCAGAGCGCGGCGAGCTGTTGAAACCGTGTAAATAAAGAAGCGTAGACATCAGTAGCCTTCTGAAGCGGTATCAGGTTGGAAACGTGTGTCCGCCAGGCGATGCACCTCGGTGGTCAGCGTGCCATCAGCATGTAACTCGAGAGTACGCCAGCCGGGCGCGATAGTATCCAGTGTAAAGTTGGAACAGTGCGGCTTAAACTGCACACAGGTCGACGGCGTTGCCAGCAGGCGGCGACCGTTCCAGTCGAGATCCAGCTCCTGATGAATATGACCGCACAGCAAGTATTTGACGTGCGGAAACTTCGCCAGCACGGTATCCAGTTCGCCCGCGTTACGCAGACTGTGTTGATCGAGCCAACTACAACCCGCAGGTAGCGGATGATGATGCAGCAGCAGCAACGTATGGCGTTCTGGCGCATCGGCCAGTTTACGTTCCAGCCACTCAAGCTGAAACTCGCTCAGCTCACCGTGCGGCACGCCAAACACCTGGCTATCCAGCAACAGGATTTGCCATTGCTCACCAATAAACACCCGCTTCGCCGGGGAGATACCCGCATCCTGTAACGCGCTGTACATCGCGGGCTGGAAATCGTGGTTGCCCGGCAGCCAGACGCAGGGCGCACGAAAACTTGCGATGCCTTCAGCGAAATGCTGATAGGCCGCAGAGGATTGATCCTGCGCTAAATCACCTGTCGCGACAATCAGGTCGAATTCGTGCTGGTGTGGACGAATCGCCTCCAGCACCGCCTGGTAGCTTTCCCAGGTGTTTACCCCTAACAGGGCTTCGTGCTTTTGTGCAAACAGGTGAGTATCGGTAATTTGTAAAATCCTTCCTCTGGCCTCACCAGCCAGAGGAAGGGTTAACAGGCTTTCCAAATGGTGTCCTTAGGTTTCACGACGCTAGTAAACCGGAATCGCCATCGCTCCATGTGCTAAACAGTATCGCAACCAGTCCGCTAAAAACTGGTTAATTTGATGCTTTTCGTCGCGTTGATGCAACTTTTTATTAGGATAATCATACCGCGCTTTGAAGCGAAAAATCTGCTGGCTTGAACACACTTCAGCCACCATCGCGTCATGATACAGACGCACCGTCATTGACGGAAGGCTCCAGTAACTGATCGCGGGCGCAGTCTGTTCTATTGTCACCAGGGTAGTGTATCGGGTCGATTCCACAATCGTCAGCCGATATTGTGCGTTTGCCACCTGATAGCTTACAGTTTCGCCGGGTGCGTCATTGCGCGGTAACAAACGGCGCAATTGTGAAAAGTTCATCTCGCACAGGCGCATCATTTCAGGAAAGTCAGGTGTGTAACGCTTCATTTATGCCCACTCATTTTTTAACGCTTGATGATGCAGCTGCAGCCATTGCAAAGCGATGACCGACGCTGCGTTGTCGATTTTCCCCTCTTCTACCCACTGGTATGCCTGTTCCCGGCTTACCACATGAACGCGAATATCTTCGTTTTCATCAGCCAGACCATGAATACCGATTGCGGTCGTGGCGTCCACTTCGCCCACCATAATTGACGAACGCTCACTGGTGCCCCCCGGGCTTGCCAGGAAACTTAACACCGGTTTGGTCCGTTTGACTATCAGTCCCGCCTCTTCAATCGCTTCGCGACGGGCAACATCTTCCACACTTTCACCCTCTTCAATCATCCCGGCAACCATCTCCAGTAGCCAGGGGGTTTCGCTGGTGTCGTACGCGGCAATCCGAATCTGCTCAATCAGCACAACTTCATCACGCACTGGGTCAAAGGGTAGCAAGACTGCGGCGTGACCGCGCTCAAAAATTTCCCGCCGTACCTCATGACTCATTTGCCCGTTGAATAGACGATGACGAAATCTATAAAGATCTAATGAAAAAAAGCCGCGATAAAGTGTTTCTCGTGCAATAATTTCTACATCGTTTTTGCCAAATGTCACGGGCAGGTTGTCTGGCTTAAGCATTGTTAATGTCCTGGCACTAATAGTGAATTAAATGTGAATTTCAGCGACGTTTGACTGCCGTTTGAGCAGTCATATGTTAAATTGAGGCACATTAACGCCCTATGGCACGTAACGCCAACCTTTTGCGGTAGCGGCTTCTGCTAGAATCCGCAATAATTTTACAGTTTGATCGCGCTAAATACTGCTTCACCACAAGGAATGCAAATGAAGAAATTGCTCCCCATTCTTATCGGCCTGAGCCTTTCTGGGTTCAGTTCGTTGAGCCAGGCCGAGAACCTGATGCAAGTTTATCAGCAAGCACGCCTTAGTAACCCGGAATTGCGTAAGTCTGCCGCCGATCGTGATGCTGCCTTTGAAAAAATTAATGAAGCGCGCAGTCCATTACTGCCACAGCTAGGTTTAGGTGCAGATTACACCTATAGCAACGGCTACCGCGACGCGAACGGCATCAACTCGAACGCGACCAGTGCGTCCCTGCAGTTAACTCAATCCATTTTTGATATGTCGAAATGGCGTGCGTTAACGCTGCAGGAAAAAGCAGCAGGGATTCAGGACGTCACATATCAGACCGATCAGCAAACCTTGATCCTCAACACCGCGACCGCTTATTTCAACGTGTTGAATGCTATTGACGTTCTTTCCTATACACAGGCACAAAAAGAAGCGATCTACCGTCAATTAGATCAAACCACCCAACGTTTTAACGTGGGCCTGGTAGCGATCACCGACGTGCAGAACGCCCGCGCGCAGTACGATACCGTGCTGGCGAACGAAGTGACCGCACGTAATAACCTTGATAACGCGGTAGAGCAGCTGCGCCAGATCACCGGTAACTACTATCCGGAACTGGCGGCGCTGAATGTCGAAAACTTTAAAACCGACAAACCACAGCCGGTTAACGCGCTGCTGAAAGAAGCCGAAAAACGCAACCTGTCGCTGTTACAGGCACGCTTGAGCCAAGACTTGGCGCGCGAGCAAATTCGCCAGGCGCAGGATGGTCACTTACCGACTCTGGATTTAACGGCTTCTACCGGGATTTCTGACACCTCTTATAGCGGTTCGAAAACCCGTGGTGCCGCTGGTACCCAGTATGACGATAGCAATATGGGCCAGAACAAAGTTGGCCTGAGCTTCTCGCTGCCGATTTATCAGGGCGGAATGGTTAACTCGCAGGTGAAACAGGCACAGTACAACTTTGTTGGTGCCAGTGAGCAACTGGAAAGCGCACATCGTAGCGTCGTGCAAACCGTACGTTCCTCCTTCAACAACATTAATGCTTCTATCAGTAGTATTAACGCCTACAAACAAGCCGTAGTTTCCGCGCAAAGCTCATTAGACGCGATGGAAGCGGGCTACTCGGTCGGTACGCGTACCATTGTTGATGTGTTGGATGCGACCACCACGCTGTACAACGCCAAGCAAGAGCTGGCGAATGCGCGTTATAACTACCTGATTAATCAGCTGAATATTAAGTCAGCCCTGGGTACGTTGAACGAGCAGGATTTGCTGGCACTGAACAATGCGCTGAGCAAACCGGTTTCCACTAATCCGGAAAACGTTGCCCCGCAAACGCCGGAACAGAATGCTATTGCTGATGGTTATGCGCCTGATAGCCCGGCACCCGTCGTTCAGCAAACATCCGCACGCACTACCACCAGTAACGGTCATAACCCTTTCCGTAACTGATGACGACGACGGGGCTTCGGCCCCGTCTGAACGTAAGGCAACGTAAAGATACGGGTTATCTGCCGCATTCTTCCCCCTTCTCGCTTCAATTTCGACCAGCCATCCTCTATTCTGATGGGTATTTACCACTGGTCCCGGAAGACAAAAATGAAACGGACAAAATCCATACGCCACGCATCGTTCCGCAAAAACTGGAGCGCACGCCATCTGACACCAGTCGCTCTCGCGGTTGCCACTGTTTTTATGCTGGCTGGCTGTGAAAAGAGTGATGAAACAGTGTCTCTCTATCAAAATGCTGACGACTGTTCAGCTGCAAACCCAGGCAAAAGCGCCGAATGTACCACCGCGTACAACAATGCGCTGAAAGAAGCCGAACGTACTGCGCCGAAATACGCCACCCGTGAAGACTGTGTTGCTGAATTTGGTGAAGGTCAGTGTCAGCAAGCACCAGCCCAGGCTGGCATGGCACCAGAAAACCAGGCGCAGGCTCAGCAATCCAGCGGGAGTTTCTGGATGCCGCTGATGGCCGGTTACATGATGGGGCGTCTGATGGGCGGCGGCGCGGGATTTGCACAGCAGCCGCTGTTCTCCTCGAAAAACCCGGCCAGTCCGGCTTACGGTAAATATACCGACGCGACGGGTAAAAACTATGGCGCAGTCCAGCCAGGCCGCACCATGACCGTACCGAAGACGGCAATGGCACCAAAACCGGCGACCACCACTACCGTTACCCGTGGCGGTTTTGGTGAATCTGTTGCCAAACAAAGCACTATGCAGCGTAGCGCAACCGGCACCTCTTCTCGTTCAATGGGTGGCTGATACCGATGGAAAGAGTCAGTATTACCGAGCGCCCGGACTGGCGTGAGAAAGCCCACGAATACGGTTTCAATTTTCACACCATGTACGGCGAGCCGTACTGGTGTGAAGATGCTTACTACAAGTTGACCCTCGCCCAGGTTGAAAAGCTGGAAGAAGTCACCGCCGAACTGCACCAGATGTGCCTGAAAGTGGTGGAAAAAGTGATCGCCAGCGATGAGCTGATGACCAAATTCCGCATACCAAAACACACCTGGAGTTTTGTGCGTCAATCATGGCTGACTCACCAGCCATCGCTTTATTCGCGTCTTGATCTGGCGTGGGATGGCACTGGCGAACCTAAACTTCTGGAAAATAACGCCGATACGCCAACGTCACTATACGAGGCGGCGTTCTTTCAGTGGATCTGGCTGGAAGATCAGCTTAACGCCGGTAACTTGCCGGAGGGCAGCGACCAGTTTAACAGTCTGCAAGAAAAACTGATCGATCGCTTCGTTGAGCTGCGTGAACAGTATGGCTTCCAGTTGCTGCATCTCACCTGCTGTCGCGACACGGTGGAAGATCGCGGAACCATTCAGTATTTGCAGGACTGCGCAACCGAAGCTGAAATCGCCACCGAGTTCCTCTACATCGACGAGATAGGTTTAGGCGAAAAAGGCCAGTTCACGGATTTACAGGATCAGGTGATTTCTAACCTGTTCAAGCTTTATCCGTGGGAATTTATGCTGCGCGAAATGTTCTCCACCAAGCTGGAAGATGCTGGCGTACGCTGGCTGGAACCGGCGTGGAAGAGCATTATCTCCAACAAGGCACTTCTACCGCTACTGTGGGAGATGTTCCCGAATCACCCGAACCTGCTGCCCGCTTATTTTGCGGAAGATGATCATCCGCAAATGGAAAAATATGTGGTTAAACCGATCTTCTCCCGTGAAGGCGCAAACGTGTCGATCATTGAGAACGGCAAAACCATTGAAGCAGCGGAAGGTCCGTATGGCGAAGAAGGGATGATTGTTCAGCAATTCCACCCGTTACCGAAATTCGGCGACAGCTATATGCTGATTGGTAGCTGGCTGGTGAACGATCAACCTGCCGGAATTGGCATTCGTGAAGACCGTGCGTTGATCACCCAAGATATGTCTCGGTTTTATCCACATATTTTTGTTGAATAAGCCACGATACCGGATGGCACTCGCCATCCGGTAATTGTTAGCCTATCTGCACCGACAGCATACTTAAACTGCCCATTTCTATACCATCGACCGGAATGGTAATTGGCTCCTGCCCATCCCACACACCTAACACATACAACAACGGCAGATAGTGCTCTGGCGTTGGGTTCGATAACGCGCCACCTTCATGGTCGAGATAATTCACCAGAGGATGCTGCTCTACCGGCCCTTGCCACGTCAGATTCGCTTTCACATACTCATTAAACGACGTCGCCCACGGATACGGTGAACTATCACCGTGCCACTTCACTGTGCGCAGGTTATGCACCACGTTACCGCTGGCGACCAACATTATTCCTTCATCACGCAGCGCCGCGAGTTTGCGCCCCATTTCGAAATGCCAAGCGGCAGGTTTGCTACTGTCGATACTCAACTGCACCATAGGGATATCGGCGTCAGGATACATCTTAATCAGCACGCCCCACGAGCCGTGGTCAAAGCCCCAGGCTTCTTTATCCAGCGTCACCGGGATCGGCGCTAACAGCTCAACCAGACGCTGTGCCAGCGCAGGCGAACCCGGAGCAGGATAATGCGTATCGTACAGCGCCTGCGGGAAGCCACCAAAGTCATGAATCGTGGGCGGCGTCTCCATCGCGGTCACTCCTGTTCCACGGGTAAACCAGTGAGCCGAAACCACCACAATCGCTTGCGGGCGTGGCAATGTCATCCCCAACTTCTGCCAGCTGCGGGTATACAAATTATCTTCCAGCACGTTCATCGGACTACCGTGACCTAAAAACAATGCTGGCATACGTGTTGAAGACATGATGATATCCTTAACTAAAGGTGTCATTTTGATATCCTCACAATACGCTTGTTCGGCGGAGTAAGAACCCGGATAACAATGATGATGATCATCAGTTATTTTGACGATCTGCCTGAAGGTGAAGATTTATAAGGAGTTGTCGATGTCAGTACCTCTCATTCTGACCATACTGGCGGGGGCAGCCACGTTTATTGGCGCGTTTCTCGGCGTTCTCGGACAAAAACCCTCGAACCGCTTACTGGCGTTTTCGCTAGGTTTTGCGGCGGGGATCATGTTGCTCATCTCATTAATGGAAATGCTTCCTGCCGCACTAGCAGCTGAAGGAATGTCGCCGGTGTTGGGTTATGGAATGTTTATCTTCGGTCTGCTTGGCTACTTTGGCCTGGACCGCATGTTGCCGCATGCGCATCCGCAGGATTTAATGCAAAAATCGGTGCAGCTGTTGCCAAAATCGATCAAGCGCACAGCCATTCTGCTCACTCTCGGCATCAGTCTGCATAACTTCCCGGAAGGGATTGCCACCTTTGTCACGGCGAGCAGCAACCTGGAGCTGGGATTTGGCATCGCACTGGCCGTCGCGTTGCACAATATCCCTGAAGGTCTGGCAGTGGCAGGCCCGGTTTATGCGGCAACGGGGTCTAAACGCACCGCGATTCTGTGGGCGGGGATTTCTGGACTAGCAGAAATTCTTGGTGGTGTGCTGGCGTGGTTAATCCTCGGTAGCATGATTTCCCCGGTGGTCATGGCGGCGGTTGCAGGAATTATGGTGGCGCTCTCGGTTGATGAATTAATGCCGCTCGCCAAAGAGATTGACCCTAATAATAACCCCAGCTATGGCGTACTATGTGGAATGTCAGTGATGGGATTCAGTTTAGTGCTGCTACAAACGGCGGGAATTGGTTAAAAACAACATCAGAAGTTGTCCAGCACATGGACAACTTCTGCCAGCTTCACGAAAGCCTTATTCTACCTTTTCGGCTGTCTCTTCTCTCGTACTGTTTAAGTATTTGTTCCGCGCTTCAAGCAGTGCGTCTCTGTCCTGGCGAAACGCCCGACAATAACGTTTCAAATGCAGAAAATAACCCACCACAACCAGAGCAATCAATACAATCCAGTACCAGGCGATAAACATCCTTTTACCCTTAATATTTAACAATACTAAACATTTAGCGCATAAATTTCACATATCCTTTTTCGGATATATTCATATGGTCGCATAATAACGGAACAATTATATGATTTTGATCATAATGAAAAAGAATACCTGATATTAATGAAATTTTCTCATAGAAAGAGAAGCGGAATTAACATCTTGCATAGCAGGGCAAAATAAAAACCGAAGCCAGCTACAACTTCGGTTTCTTGATTAAGGCAGTAATTAAGCAGCGGTTTTCAGCTGGCTTTACGCTCATGTGCCTGACGGTATGCCACCAGGTCTTCAATAGTCACGAGCGCCATATTGTGTTTATTGGCAAACTCAATGCACTCTGGTGCACGCGCCATCGTGCCATCGTCATTAGTCAGCTCACACAGCACACCAGCCGGTTTAAAGCCTGCCAGCGTCATCAAATCAATAGTCGCTTCAGTATGACCGCCACGCGTCAGTACACCACCTGCCTGCGCGCGAAGTGGGAAAACGTGGCCCGGGCGATTCAGATCAGAAGGTTTTGCGCCATCGGCAATCGCTGCGCGAACGGTCGTAATACGATCAGCGGCAGAAACACCGGTAGTCACACCTTCAGCCGCTTCAATGGTCACGGTAAAACCGGTGCCATAGGCGCTGGTGTTATTTTCTACCATCATTGGCAGATCAAGTTGTTTACGGCAATCTTCAGTGATGCACAGGCAAACAATACCGCTACCGTGGCGAATGGTCAGCGCCATCTGCTCAACGGTCATGGTTTCTGCCGGGAAGATCATATCGCCTTCGTTTTCACGGTCTTCATCATCAAGCACCATTACACCGCGTCCTTCACGCAGCGCAGCCAGTGCATTTTCAACACGTTCGAAAGGCGTACCAAAAGAGGAAAGTAGCGTCTGATTCATGGTAAAAAAAACTCACTAAAATTATGGTTACCAGAATCAGGGCAGTCTTAGGAGTGGCGGCATATAGCCAAAATAACGTGAGCGGGTCCATGCCCGACAGAATCGTTACTCTCTCCCATCCGGACTCTAACCGTCGGCCCCGGAATTACACCGGATCTGCTGTCCTTTGAGTTCGCACCCAAAGCGCTCGCGGGCTTTCAACTGAGTTGATTTACCGCCGGTGGGGAATTTCGCCCCGCCCTGAGAATAAGCGGATTCACTATAACGCTAATGATTAGCGGCAGCAACGCATAGCTTCACATAATTCTGGTTTATGACTTACCCTTATCGCACTACAATGGTACTCAACACCTATCAGTACAGGGAAACTACAATGATTGACCCGAAAAAAATTGAGCAAATCGCTCGCCAGGTTCACGAATCAATGCCTAAAGGAATCAGGGAGTTCGGGGAAGATGTGGAGAAAAAAATCCGCCAAACCCTACAAGCTCAGCTGACGCGCCTCGACCTTGTAAGCCGTGAAGAGTTCGACGTCCAAACGCAAGTCCTGTTACGGACTCGTGAGAAACTGGCGCTGCTTGAACAAAGAATCAGCGAACTGGAAAATCGCAGTACTGAGATCAAAAAGCAGCCAGATCCAGAGACTCTCCCCCCAACGCTGTAAACATTTGTCTTTAATGCACTGTAAATTATGAATTAATCCTCTAATTTACAGTGTTTTCTATTACATTATCGCTTAATCCCATTCAGAGTATCATCACAAAAATGAATGATTGCAATTGAAAATATAATTGTTATGTATTCTTTAAGTTTTACTTAATCGATATT